>CAJWIA010000165.1 GCA_913040765.1 uncultured Anaerolineales bacterium
CAGTCAACTTAGCGCTGAATGATGGATGCCGTACAATTGACCTACAACAAGATGGAAATTATCTTTCAACACAGCAGATGACAGAAGCTGTCATCGATAGAATGGGAAATAACATCTCATGAGAGTTGCCTTTCAAGGTGAAAGAGGTGCATATTCGGAGGCAGCAGCTATAGACTATTTTGGGGAAAGTATAGTGCCAGTAGCCTGCCGCACTTTTGACACAGTTTTTTCAAGTGTAGACAATGGCAACTGTGCAAAAGGCATGATCCCTGTAGAAAATTCATTGGCTGGTAGCATACACAGAAATTACGACTTGTTGCAACGGCACCAATTGTCTATTGTAGGTGAAAAAAAATTTAGAGTTCGACATTGTTTGATAGCACAGCCAGATGTACAAATAAAAGATATTCGCAAGGTCATATCCCATCCACAGGCACTGGCCCAATGCGAGAAATACATAGACAAATTAGGAATAGAACGTGAAGCTTCATACGATACTGCTGGAGCCGTTAAAACACTGTCAGAAATGGATGTGTGTGACCATGCCGCCATCGCATCAAAACTTGCAGCAAAAGTTTATGGCATGCAGATATTAGACGAATCGATAGAAGATGCAAAGGAAAACTACACGCGATTCCTAGCTCTAGCTCGTGAGCCGGAAATAGTCACCCATGAATCAACAAAGACGTCCATTGCATTTACACTTAGTCAAGGAGGAACCACACCAGGATCTCTATTTCGGGCGATTGGAGTGTTTGCTATGCGTGATATAAACCTCACAAAAATAGAGTCTAGACCAACTCCATCAGAGACATTTCACTATATTTTTTACCTAGATTTTGAGGGAAGCGTACAAGAGACTAGATGCCAAAGAGCTCTGGAACACCTAAAAGAGATGGCTCCAGACGTACGCGTGTTTGGAACCTATAAATCAGACAGTACAATCTAGAGAAGATTTCTTAGAGCTGATCAAGCTCGTACCTGACAGTAGCGTATAGATTTTCAGCCCTCAATTCTTGTAATGTCAGGCAAGGTGCACCTAAATACTGAGCCAAAGTAGGAGCAAGACCCTGATCAAAGGCAGCATGCTCCATGTTTATTACAATGCTCCGTATACCTTGCTTATTCAAAAGCATTGCAGCTTGATATTCTTCCTCCCTAGGCGGTCGACTGGTCATAGATACATTTCCGGCACCATCAGTAAGTAAAATCATAAGAGGTACTACATCGGGGTATAAGAGATTCTGTTGCATAATAACTCTATGAGCTAAAGTCAATCCGGATGACAGAGGTGTCTTACCACCTACAGGTATATCCGCTAATGCAACACGCGCTAGCTGCACAGACCCAGTCGGCGACAAAACCAATGTTGCATCATTTTTCTGAAACACTATTAACCCTACTCTGTCCCTCCTCTTATACGCGTCAGTAAGTAGTGAAACAATTGCACCTTTAGTAGCACTCATACGTTCTGATACAGCCATCGACCATGAGGCATCAACTACAAACATAACTAAGTTGGCTGACTTACGCACACGAATTTTACGATATAAATCTTCCGTT
The DNA here is from genome assembly GCA_913040765.1 of uncultured Anaerolineales bacterium. Classification (GTDB taxonomy): domain Bacteria; phylum Chloroflexota; class Anaerolineae; order Anaerolineales; family UBA11657; genus UBA11657. The sequence continues at coordinate 1,564 of CAJWIA010000165.1, forward strand.
CTCATTGCAAATGCTACATCTTGAAGTTGATCAGCACGATCTATCTGATACGGAGCAGCAGCTCGAAAACTTGCGTCAAATGCTATATCCTGCAGCTCACCGTTCGCAGGTCTAGCCTGTACATAACGCCCACGTTTTCTTTTAGTCCTAGTAGTGCTTCGTCGGCCACTATGCTGACGAGTGAGTTTGTCTAGAGGAGTATCAAAGGTCCGAGCCTCAAATTCACCGCCTACTTCATCCTTACGACCACCTTCCCACCAATGGTTATCATTAGATACTGAATGATTCTGCGGCAAGGTTGGCTCTGCACTACTGTGATCTATATCTTCTTGAGTAGTGGTTATATCAGTCTTGTCTTTTTTTTTATTTTTGCTTGATTTTCAGTTGCTTCAGTGTTCGACTGATCTGAGTCTGATTGCTGGTTGCCAGAATGAGATTCCTGAAGCCGTTGCTCTAATTCGCCAATGCCAAGACCAACAGACTCAAAAGGCCCATTTTTTACCCTATGAGGCAAAGCAAGTTGTGCTGCTACAAGTACATCATTGTCACTGATTGCTTCCCGACTCTGTAAAGCAGCATGAGCACGTGCTGCTCTCAATATAACTAAATCTGCACGATGACCTTCAACCCCCAAGCTAGTAGTTAAAGAAGCAATGTTCTCTAAATCAATTCTAGAGTAAGTTACTTTTTCAACAATTTTTCGAGCAGATATAATATCACTAGCTATGGCATCAACATTAGGCTGCCATGTTTCTTGAAACATAATCGGTTTAGATTCAAACTGCAGCATTCTTTCCATAATGGCCACACGATCTGAAGCTTCTGCAAGACCTTGAATATCAACCGACAACGCGAAACGATCAAGTAATTGTGGGCGCAAGTCACCTTCTTCAGGATTCATAGTGCCTACAAGAATAAAACGTGCAGGATGACTAAACGATATCCCCTCACGCTCTACTATATTTACACCCATTGCAGCTGAATCTAATAGCAAATCTACTACATGATCATCCAATAGATTCACTTCGTCTATGTACAACAATCCACGATTGGCAGAAGCTAAAACACCAGGGTCAAAATGGCGCTCACCTTGTTTTATAGCTTTTTCGATATCCAATGTACCTACTACACGGTCCTCTGTAGCACTGACTGGCAGATCAACAAAAGGAGTAGGTTTGACAAGGCCATGCAAATCACCTGTTACCAATGATCTTTCCTGGCATTCAGTACACCATTCTAATGTTACATTGGGGTCACAACCAAATCGGCAGTCTTCTATCACTTCTACATCTGGCAAAAGTGATGCTAATGCTCGAGCAGCAGTTGACTTTGCTGTACCTCTCTCACCACGAATTAATACTCCTCCAATGCGTGGATTGACTGCATTCAACAGCAGAGCACGTTTCATCAAATCCTGGCCCACGATAGCTGGGAATGGATAAATATTTCTCATAATTGGTTCACTATCTTATCATTATACAGTGAAGTTATGTTAGGTTGTCAATACTCAGAAACAGTCCTATAATGCAAACTTAATTATTTGACAATTAAATACAATACATAGAATATATTACTCATGATGGAAAACACTTTGAATAAACAAAACACCAAATCACTATCAACAAAAGAGACAAAAGCCAATTTTATGTCGGCAGATAATATCAACGTAGTTGTTCCAAAACGTGGCGAGATTCACAATGGGACAATAGTCAATATATCAGCAGATCAAATCCTGATAGACATAGGATATAAAAGCGAAGGTACAGTATCGCAACACGAGCTTTCAAAATTGTCAGATAGTGTATGGCAGAAAATGAAACCTGGGGATCAGGTCATGACATACGTGCTTCGTGGTGCAGATCAAGACAAACCTATGATACTGTCTCTCCTCAAGGCAAAGGAAATACAGGAGTGGGCACAAGCAAAGCAACAAATGATTGCAAAGAGTGTTCACACTGGTGATGTACTCGAAATTAATCAAGGTGGAGTTATTGTTGAAGTAGGTAATCTCAGAGGTTTTCTTCCAAATTCTTGTATAAATTTGGAACATAAGATTGTTAGCAAAACTCCCAATGACCAAAACACTTGGCACCATTTGTTAGGACAGCAAATTACCTACAAGGTTGTAGAGGTAAGTCAGAAGCGCAACAAATTAATTGTGTCGGAACGCGCTGCTCAAAAGGAAGTCCGGAAGTCCAAACGTGAGAAATTGGTTTCCACAATAAAAATTAATCAAGTGTACTCTGGGAGAGTTGTATCACTTGAAAACTTTGGCGCATTTGTAGATATTGGTGGAATTGATGGTCTATTGCACAAGTCTGAGATTTCGTGGAAAAGAGTGCATCATCCAAGCGAAGCACTAAAAATTGGGCA
>CAJWIA010000166.1 GCA_913040765.1 uncultured Anaerolineales bacterium
ATAATATACCCTCCTCAGCACCACGGCCGACACCTACCACAATCGCTGCAGGAGTCGCTAATCCAAGTGCACAAGGACATGCTATTACAAGCACCGATACCATGTTTATCATCGCATTTGTGAAAGTAGATCCACCCAACCAAAACCAACCACTAAAAGTAAGGATTGCCAAAACAATCACACCCGGCACAAATATAGCCGAAACTCTATCTGCATTATTTTGAATGGGGGCCTTAGATGCCTGTGTACGCTCCACAATATCAATTATTTGGGACAGAACTGTATCTGAACCCACTGCAGTAGCTTGATATGTAAAACTTCCCCGGCGATTAATAGTCGCACCAACAACTTTATCTCCAGGCACTTTTATGACATCTAAAGGTTCGCCAGTCAACAAAGACTCGTCAACAGTAGACTCGCCTGTAAGAACTGTTCCATCTACTGGAATTCGTTCGCCTGGACGAACTAAGATAACATCTCCAACAACTACATTGTTAACCACAACTTCACTCTCACCACCATCATACACAACACAAGCAGTTGTGGCCTGCAAGGCCAGTAATCTGTTGATCGACTCTGCAGCACGACCCTTGGTCCGCAATTCAAGGTATTTCCCAATCCTAACAAATAAGATAATCACAGCCGCAGTATCAAAATAAACATACTCACCTAAATCGTGCCAACCAAAAAAGTTGCTCAGCAGAACTAACAAACTATACATATAAGCTACACTAGATCCAACCGCAACAAGCACATCCATATTCGCAGATCTGTTACGTATAGATTTGTAACCCGCAACATAATAAGCCCATCCTACATAAAACTGGACAGGAGTAGTAAGCACACCCAAAATCCACGGTATAAACAAAGTCACGTAATCATTGTCAGCTATCCAGCTAACTTTGCTTAACATTGATATCACAATTATCGGGACAGTTAATATCGATCCAATGAGTAAAAGACGCTTATGATTCGCCAATTCCTGTACGCGCGCTGCCTTAACGGCATCATATTCATCTCGAACCTCTACAACACAATTGAAGCCTGTATTAGAAATTATATTTTGTATATCACTACCACTAATAACAGTTGGAACATATTCCACTGTCAAATTACCCGAAACATAGTTCACTACACAGCTAATGACACCCTCTAATTTTGTTAGATGCCGTTCAAGTCCTCTTGCATCATTATCATCAACCAAACTACTGACGGACGCTTTCAAAATAGTCTTTATCACACCATAACCAGATTCTTCAATATTCGCCACAAGCTCTATCAAAGAATATCTGTTTTCATCATACTGCACCATAACTCTCTCGCTAGCTAAATTAACACTAACCATATCTACATATTGCAACTTGTTCAATCCTCGCTCAATTAGTGCGGCACAATTAGAACAAGTCATGCCGGTAACGGGCAATATCAAATGAGATTCAGACATCAATCTTTTTCCTCAATAGAGTGCCATCATCATACACTTTCATATACGAAATTATACACTCTAGGCGCTCAAAAACATTTTTCCGAGGTAAAATACTTCCAATGTCATTTAAAGAACCGGATGTTTCAGTAATTATAGTTACGTACAATTCCGCACAAGTCGTTGCTGCCTGTGTTGACTCAATCATCAATAATAACCATGATGTAGAGGTAGAAATATTGATTGTCGACAACGGCTCGACAGATGATACCTGTGAAATAATTACGCGAAACTATCCTGACATAACACTAATTTCCGGACATGGTAATCTGGGATTCGCAGCCGGAAACAATATAGGCTTTCAAGCAGCACAGGGTAGACATTTTCTTGTACTTAACCCTGACACAGAAATTTCATCAGGAGCCCTAAAGACTCTTACAGATTATGCTGATATACACCCCAAGGTAGGCATGATTGCCCCTCACGTGATCAATCCTGACGGCACTTTACAACACTCAACATTTCGCTTCCCAGATCTGTCCCAAGCTTTTTTTGGTTTTTTTGAAAAATTGGTGCCCATTGACTCCACATTCAATGGCCGATATAGACCAGAAGAATATGAAAAAGAAAGAGGAGTCGAACATATCCTTGGAGCAGCAATATTTGTCCAACGAACATTGTGGGAACAAATCGGTGGCATGGATGAGAATTACCAGCTATATTTTGAAGAAACCGATTGGTGTTACAGAGCACACGAGCAACAATGGGACCTACACTACATACCCTCCGTTACGATCATGCATAGAGGCGCCCATAGTACTATCGCAAACCCAGAACGAAATTCTGTGCTATTTGCCCAAAGTCAATCTAGATTTTACAAATCTAATTTAGGTATATTTTCATATTTAATGCTAAAACTAATTACTATGATTGGTATAGAGTACTGGACATTACGTACCATGTTAGCAGTATTAAGGGGCAAGGTGACCCCGGCCGAATGCATCGTCCGTTTAGATAGCTACAGAAAAATACTGTGGGCCTAATCATGCAAGATATAGCTATAGTAATAGTCTCCCACAATTCGTGGAAGCATTTACCAAAATGTTTGGACAGTCTCGAATACGCCATTAACAATATGGAGGCAGAAGTATTCGTTGTTGACAATGCCAGTACAGACGGAACATACAACAACATAAAAAAACACTATCCATGGTGTAATTTAATTCGCTGTAAGATCAACGGGGGTTACTCGCGAGGCAACAATATTGGATTAAAAGAAGCTGGATTTCCAAATTCTACAAAGTTCCGCCACGCACTACTGTTAAATCCTGATACAGAACTACCTGAAAATGCTTTACAGGAACTATTAACATATATGGACAGCCAAACAGACATTGGTGTACTCGGACCCAAGCTAGTACTTAGCAATGGAAAATTGGACAAAGCGTGCAAGCGCGGCCTACCTACTCCCAAAACGGCATTCTATCATTTCTCTGGTATATCGAAGATTTTTCCAAAAAACCCCATCTTTGGTCGCTATAATATGTCACACATTGACGAAGATGAGATAGCTAATGTGGACTCTACAGTAGGCGCCTGCCAACTAATTAGAGGAGAAGCACTAACAGACGCTGGCCTTATGGATGAAACCTTTTTTATGTACGGCGAAGATCTGGATATCAATCTACGAATTCAACAATTAAACTACCGAATAGTGTATTACCCTAGAGTTATTGTAAAACATCTCAAGGGAACTTCAACTCGCCAGGAGCCTGACGCCATGATCCGTGCTTTTCATGATGCAATGAAACTTTTTCATCACAAGCATTTTGCGAGTCAGTACTCAGCAATCACCAATGCAACCATTTATGGAGCTATCAACTTTATCTGTCAATACAAACTTTTTCGGAATAGTATGAAGCCATCTCACAAACGAGTAGTAGGGTCCGCTCCCGAATAACATCACGGGCACACTCGAATCAAACTATACGCCAGCGAAGCTTTTGGCCGTCCAGCGCAGCAATAACTTCATTGGCTATATCAATTCCTGCTCTATCCTGAGCCTCAATAGTCTGTGCCCCTATATGTGGAGTTACTATAATATTTGGATGCTCTAGCAATTTAGAAGGGCTCGGAGGCTCTTTCTCAAGCACATCTAAGGCAGCACCGGCAATTTTTCCTGACTCTAAGCCCTCCAGTAAATCATTCTCATTTATCACCCCACCCCGTGAAGCAGAAATAAGTCTCACTCCATCTTTCATATTGCTAATTGTCACCATATCAATCATACCGACGGTCTCTTTAGTCAAGGGCGCATGAATAGAAATATAATCCGCTTCATCAAGCAATTCGTCATAATCTACGGCATGCACATTGAACTCTGCAAATCTTTCCTTAGAAACATATGGGTCCGATCCTATGACGCGCATATTAAACGCGTTTGCTAATCTGGCCACCTCAGTCCCTATACGACCCATCGCAATCACACCCAAAGTTTTTCCATACAATTCAA
>CAJWIA010000167.1 GCA_913040765.1 uncultured Anaerolineales bacterium
CAACTTGTATAGACTTGATTCTCTTGAAAAGCAAGGAATCTGCAATATATCTAAATTACCATATTCTATAAGGATTTTACTCGAAGCTCTTTTGCGTACAGAAGATGGTTTCTCTGTGACTGCTGATGATGTGCAATCACTTGCAAGATGGGGGAATGATGCCGGTGAAGCTTCAGAGATTCCGTTCAAGCCAGGCAGGGTAGTTATGCAGGATTTCACTGCAGTGCCAAGCGTAGTAGATTTGGCAGCTTTGAGGTCAGCACTCGATCGTCATGGAATTGATCCCAACAAAATCAATCCTATGGTTCCTGTCGATATAGTCATTGATCATTCAGTTCAGGTAGATTATTTTGGCAATGGTTTAGCGTTGACACGGAATGCTGAGATGGAATTTAAGCGTAATGGTGAACGTTACGCATGTTTGGCCTGGGCCAGCAATGCATTTGATAATCTACGCGTGGTACCGCCAGCTACTGGGATAATCCACCAGGTGAATTTGGAGTATTTAGCCAGTGTTGTAGTAGCATCTGAGGTAGAAAATGAGTTGGTTATATATCCAGATAGTTTGGTTGGTACCGATTCTCATACGACCATGATTAATGGGCTTGGTGTGCTTGGATGGGGTGTAGGCGGTATTGAAGCTGAGGCAGTCATGCTTGGTCAGCCGATTTATATGATTGCACCGGAGGTGGTTGGGTATAAGTTAAATGGGGTGTTACCCGAAGGTTCTACTGCTACTGATCTGGCTCTGACAATTGTAGAGCAATTGCGTACAGAGGGTGTTGTTGGAAAATTTGTCGAATTTTTTGGTCCAGCACTTGATAGCATGAGCTTGCCGGATAGGGCAACTATAGCAAATATGGCTCCTGAATATGGGGCAACAATGGGATATTTTCCAGTAGATGCTGAAACTCTCGATTTTTTGACCCGTACAGGGCGTGATGCCGATTTGGTAGAGCGTTATTGCAAGGAGCAGAATCTTTTTCGCACCGATGATGCTCCGGACCCACAATTTAGTACCTTATTAGAATTGGATATAGGCACTATACAGCCAAGTATGGCTGGCCCTAAACGTCCGCAAGACCGAATTTTACTTAAGGATATGAAGTCCAAATTTAGACATTCGTTGTATTCTTCGGCGGATAAGGGTGGATTTGGTCTAGATGATGACGACAGTAAGCCAAAGGTTGCACGAGACGTTGATATAGACCACGGAGCTGTAGTGATTGCTGCAATTACCTCTTGTACAAATACTTCTAATCCAAGTGTTATGTTGGGTGCTGGGATACTGGCCAAAAAGGCAGTCGAAAAGGGATTGTCAGTAAAGGAGCATGTGAAAACCACTCTTGCTCCCGGATCGCGCGTAGTCACCGAATATTTAAATGTGGCTGGATTGACGGGATATTTAGAGCAGCTTGGCTTTCATACTGTGGGATATGGTTGCACTACGTGTATAGGCAACAGTGGTCCACTCGATCCGGCTATTAGACAGGTAATTGATGGTAGAGAATTGGTAGCTGCTTCTGTTCTTTCTGGGAATAGAAATTTTGAAGGTCGAATACATTCACATGTAAAAGCTAATTATCTGGCTTCTCCACCTCTTGTTGTTGCTTATGCGTTGGCAGGTACGGTGGATGTTGATTTGTATTCTGAGCCCTTGGGTGTTGGGCATAATGATCAACCAGTGTTTCTGCGCGACATATGGCCTACTCAGTTTGAGATAGCAAATGCTATTAGTAATTCAGTAAAGACTGAGCAATATTTAGAGAAATACAGCAATGTATTCGATGGAAATGATACCTGGAATCAGATTGCAGGTTCAGCAGACCATATATATCAGTGGGATGTTGACTCAAACTATATTAAGGAGCCTCCATTTTTCGAAAGTGTTTCATCTTCTGTTCCTGAAATACTTTCGATTAGCGGCGCTCGTGTATTAGCATTGCTAGGGGACACAATAACTACTGACCATATATCTCCTGCTGGTAAGTTCTCTGAAGAATCTCCTGCAGGACAGTATCTTATGGAGCATGGAGTGGCACCAGAGGATTTCAACAGTTATGGTGCACGTCGAGGGAATGATAGAGTGATGACTCGTGGTACATTTGCCAATATACGCCTCAAGAACGAATTGGTACCTGGTACGGAAGGTGGATTCACAGTGTGTTTTGATGATAAAGGTGGGGCATCTAGCCCAATGACAATTTTTGAGGCTGCAGAACTCTACAAAACCAAAGCGATTCCATTAGTGATTATAGCTGGCACAGAATATGGTACAGGATCATCCAGAGATTGGGCTGCTAAAGGCACCCAGCTACTAGGAGTGCGTGCCGTGATTGCCAATAGTTTTGAGCGAATACATCGTAGCAACTTGGTGGGCATGGGTGTAATCCCATTGCAATTTGCCGAAGGTGACACATGGCGTTCATTGGATCTTACTGGTAAAGAAACTTATGACATAGATTTATCTAATGATTTGCAGCCTTTGCAGGAAGTTGTTGTTAGGTCAGTCAGACCTGATGGGTCAGCAGTGGAATTTGTGGTAACGGTGCGTGTCGATACTCCGGTAGAAGTGGATTATTATCGTAATGGTGGCATATTGCAGACAGTCCTGAGGAAATTCATGTAATAAGAACAAAGGTATTCATTAATGGAACAACAGAAAAGTCCCCTGATCAGGGGACTTTTCTGTTGTCTGACTTCAGTATTGATACGGATTTACAAGTAATGCGATATAAAATGCAAGTTATACAGATTGTGTAATCACATAGCTTTGCATTGGCAATCATGTGCTGTGTAGATTATATAAATAAGTAGGATCAATTTACCATCGTCGTTTCATTATCCAAACAAATCTGTCTTAGCCTGTGCAACTTTGTCTTCATCAGATTGCATCTGATGTGTCCGTTGGCTTATCTCTTCATACAATGCTGGTCCGTAGTCCCTTGTCCGTATAACAACTGGCATTGGAACAGCATGACCCATAATAAGTGCCTGCTGTTGTGTGTCTAATCGGGCTAGCACTTCACGCAGAGCACTTGCTCCACTTACACCGGAAAATACCGATCGGATATCTGATTCATTGTCTAGCAAACAGGTCACACGCGTACCTATCTGACTCATTACTTCATCATCTATGCCACTTGGTCGTTGGTCCACAACCAGAAGGGTTACATTGTATTTTCGCAACTCACGAGCTATGGTTCCGAAAATAGTGTGCCGAGATATCTCAGGGTCTAGGAATTTGTGTGCTTCCTCTATTACAATCATGAGCGGGTTTGGTTCATCTACCTTGTCCCCAAATGCTTTGTTCTTTGTGTCAACATACCGATGATGAATTCTGCGTGTTAGGTAATTTGCAACAAACATATAAGCTGGAAGACTATCGCCATATGTGCCAAATTCGAGCACTATACTGATGCCGGAGTTAAGTTTTTGAAATAGCGTTTCAACAAGATCCTCACTCACATTTTTTTGGAGAAATCCCATGCGTCTGAAAATCTCAAACTTGCGTTGAATGGCTCCTAGAGTGCCTTTTATTAAGTCGCCTTGTTGGACGAATTCATCGAGTTCTGACTGATCATTTTCATCATTGGACAGTAATTTGCGTAGCCATTTACGTCCTAGACGTCGTCGCAAGAAATACAATGCATTGACTTGAACTTCACTTAGAGTTAGTACACCTGCTAGCATGGCTATGTCTTCTGGTTCAATAGCATCGTAAGGAATATGTAATGCACCATCATGTCTGTTTCCTCTTGCTTGCGAAGTTTTTGGATCCAGTGTGATTACATTTACACGATTTGCATCAAAAAGTTGTTGTAAACCTTTATATTCACTTCCATGTTCATTCTTGATAGCCCAACCATAATCATTGTGCATATCG
>CAJWIA010000168.1 GCA_913040765.1 uncultured Anaerolineales bacterium
CAATAAGGAAGTGATTCGTCATAACCATTCACACTCATTACTGCATCGTGCCTAAACATTACTGAAGGATGGTAGAGCGGCAAAGAATTAGTCAAGCTAGTAAACAAGTAGTCTGCATAATCATCCACTTTTCCTAACCACAAGTCGATCTCATGACCATTCTCATCAACCTTAGACATCCATGTACCCACCACTGCAACTCTAGGTTCTGACTCCATCAAATCAACCTGACGATGTAATCGTGTTGCAAGACTGCTGTCATCTTGATCGAGTCTAGCAATATATTGTCCCCGAGCCAAATCTAGACCTATATTCTGACATCGCACCTGACCTACATTGGACTTGTTTTGAACAAAACGAATCCGCTCATCTGAGTATGACAAAATCACACTTGCTGATTCGTCAGTGCTAGCATCATCTATAATGAGAAGCTCAAAATCCTCAAACGTTTGTTTGAGGATACTGTCAATAGCTTCCCTTAAATACCTTGTACCGTTATATACAGGCATCAATACGGTAACAGTAGTCATAATTTAATTACATAATATGAAACAATTTTATGGTCACGACAGAACTGGAATCAACTCATTGACAACATAGTCCTTCAGAGCCTCTTCCCATGGTCTCATCCAATTACACCCCAAAAGTTCCAATTTGTAGTTACGTAATGCTTCCATTCGAATGCGAGGAGCCGCAGATGGAAAATGATCTGAAGATACAGATTCTATTGCCAAATCCGGATATTCTAGAACATCTCGCAAAACCTCTGAGATTTGGTAACGAGAAGCTATACCTGGGTTTACCATATGATACAAACCGTAATAACCTGTACCAACTAGTTTAGAAATACCATTGAGCAAATCGCGAGCATAAGTAGGACTGCCATACTTGTCGTTTACCGCTTTCAATGACGAATTTCCATCAAGAATCATGCTAGCTATCTTACCCACAAATTTTTTGTCTTTAGCGCCTCCTCCAATCATCCACCCAGCTCGTACTATGTAGTACCTGTTCAACAAGGACTTGACAATTTGCTCACCCATCAATTTGGACTCGCCGTAAACATTCATAGGACCAGGTTTATCAAACTCTGTATATTCTGTTTTCTTTTTGCCTGAAAACACATTTCCTGTACTAACATACACCAGCAAGGCATTAGTTTCCTGACAAGCTAAAGCGACATTCTGAGTACCAATAGAGTTAACAGAATGTGCCCAGTCAGGTTCCAATTGACAACGATCAACATCAGTCGCGGCCGCTAAATGCAGTACTACATCTGGCTGGATCTTCTTTGCTAGATCTATAACCGCAACAGGGTTACATACGTCAAGCGATGTGCAACCCTTATCCATCGCCACCAAATCAGTCAGATAAAGTTGATTGTCAGAGAATACATCATTCACGTAGCTACCTACCATTCCACCAGCACCAGTCACAAGAATTCGATTATTTTTCACTGATTCCCTCATTTACTATGAATGTCTCTAAAGATGTAGGCGTAACAGGTGCAAACACCATTTTCATAGATTCATTTATCGTTGATAGCCAATCAAGATGCTCATCGCTAGACTGCATAAGTATTTTATGTGTTTCAACACTTAAATCCTGATGTGTAGCAGCAGCACAACGCAAATGTGCAAACATGCGCAAATCATCTAAATCAATAAATGTTTCTGGAACCACAGATAAAACTGGAATTCCCATAGACAGAGCCTCTAAACATACTGAGGTGGATGAATAGATTAGCAGATCAACTTGTGGAAGAAGTTCTGCAACGGACTCTTTCATAATGTGAAAATGTTGAGGTATCTGTCCATTAAACACAGAGTCATAGTGTGTATTATCAATATGCAAATGAGGATGGATTTTTATCCATATCTTTTTATCAGTATCTTTGCCAAACGCCAAGTATATCTTGCGTAATACTTCAAGAGTGAGACTTTCTCCAGCATTTGATGCAACCAGAATTGTGGGTTTATCATTGCCTCGATTATCTATATTCGTGATTGTAGGCAAAGGGTCAAACCTCAGTGCACCTCCAACACATACCGATGTATAACCTCGTCTCAACAACTCTTCCGCCCAAATAGATCCAGTACATACCACTTGATCTGGTAATACACCGGCCTGAAACTCAAATGCTTTCGGTGAACAACAATGATAATTCCAGTGAAGTGGCGTGTGTTGATAGCCAATCAGTGCATCAGCAACATCATATTGACGCATACCCAAGTAAAGAGACTTCTCCCAAGTATGATTCTCAAAAGTTGCCAAAACCTGATTGAATCGACTTCTATCCTTGCTCAAACGGTTAGCAAAAGCATAGTACAAATAAACAGCACTTGTTCGAGACGACCACACTTGACTCAATCGCTCCTCAGCAACCAAATGTTGAACAGAATATGACCGAAATTTAGGCACATGTCTAGGCAACCAACAAAAAATTAACGGAAAAAATAGTGCTTTTAGGAGGTCAATAAATTTCAAGTAAAGATGTGATGGAAATAACCGACCCGATTCTGCCAAGGGCTTAAGAAGATCATAGAGTGATGACTGTCTAACAATAATAGTCAGAGGAAGAAAAAAATATTTCACCTCATATCCTTTTTTCCGCAAATGATGGGGTAATATGCCAAAAAACCTGTCTACAAACTCCCCACGATCATTAATACTATCATCCCTGAGCCAAGAATGAATCAATACAGTATCTTTGTAATCACCAACTTCTAAGTCTCCTTGAGCGTGTCTGCCACACAATTCGCGCATGACTCTGCACAAAGCCAGCCAACTTCTTACGAGCGCTATACGCGACCATAATCCGTAAATCATACTTGTACACGATTTTTTAAGAGCATTTAGATCTGATGACCATCTATCAATCTCAATCAATTCTATATCAGAGTCCTTAGCATAAAAAATCAAGGCACGACGCAATCCGTGACTCTCAACAACAATCAGCCAATTTGTATTTGAAGACCTTTTTAACTTGTCTATTATTATTTTTAAATAACAGATATGAAAATATAGTAGTGATACAAATGGATTCTTTTCCGATATTTGCCCAATCCACCAACCCAAAGAATTATGATTCTTCCCTAGGTTATCTATCCATTCATTAAAGTCATCCGATAAATCGTCCGCTGCTTGTTGTAATTCATTAGCCATATTATGGCGTATCTGCGCTGAATCAAGATGTTTTTCCCAATGAATTCTTAACCTAATGTCATGGCCTGCATATATCCAGTTACAATCAGTTTGCGGCTGCACAAAACGATTTATTCTAGAAGGACTAGATTTAGCAGATACTAATAGTAGTTTACTCACAGTTGTAGTTGCAGGTGATACATTCAATAATATTTACCAGGCTCATACAAGTCAATCATAATCAAACAATTCTGTAAATCATATTTAATTAAACATCATTTTTAGTAATGTTGTAGTTAGATGCATACACTTTATAAGACCATTTGTGACGACCTGATGATAAATTGATTCTGCCACCAGCACCAAGAATTAGAGCAAGTCCAGCAGCTACATCCCACAACATAATATCTTCTTCAATATATGAATCTACCCTACCACAAGCAACATAAGCTAAGGAAAGAGCAGCAGATCCCATAAGCCTAACTTTCTTATAGTCAGATATATGCTTCACAAAATCTGAAAGGCTTCGGTTTGAAAAATCTGTATTTACCGGGAAACCCGTACACAATATAGCATCTTGGATATTACTTGTTTCACTTACCTCAATATCTTTACCATCAATCGACGCATTAATGTTGGCGATACCGGAAAAGGTCTCTCCACGATTGAAATCATATACAACACCAAGAATAGGCTCATTTCCACTCCAAAGTCCTATTGATGTACAACACATCGGA
>CAJWIA010000169.1 GCA_913040765.1 uncultured Anaerolineales bacterium
CCTCTAGTTTTTCCAACTCCATTCTGTTGAACTTTGGTCCGATATCGACTGAAGTTAGCGGATCGCCGACTTGCAATTTTTCAACATGAGCAAGAAATCGCTCGATAAATTCTTCGGCTACTTTGTTGTGTACATATAGTCTTTCATTACAAGTACATACTTGGCCACAATTAGCAAAACGTGCAGTTGCAGCATATTCGACAGCTTTATCAATATCTGCGTCTTCCATAACAATGAAGGGTGCTTTACCACCCAATTCTAGTCTCACCATGGTTATGTTGTCAGCAGCTGCTCGAAATATCTCTCTGCCTCCACGAACACTGCCAGTCATACTGACAAGTTGAGTGATTGGATTGCTCACTAGCGCTTCACCAACAGTAGGCCCTGTTCCAGTCACTACATTAAACACGCCAGAAGGTAAACCAGCTTCGTGAGACAGGTGAGCCATTCTTAATCCTGAAAGCGGTGCTTCTTCATGGGATTTTAGGACCATAGTATTACCTGCAACAAGTCCGGGACCTAGTTTACGAGCAACTAGTGCTAATGGATAATTCCATGCAATTAGAGCTACTGTAACTCCATACGGTATGCGCCTAATCCATATTTCCTCATCCACATTATCAGATGGTACTATGTCTCCTTCAATGCGCCTGGCACCCTCGGCAGAGTATTTCAAAAATTGTATAGTTGCATCAACTTCACCATAAGCTTGATCTAGCGGTTTCCCCTGCTCAGAAACAATCAAATGTGCCAGATTATCTCTGTCAGTGTCTACCAATTCAGCTAATCTTATAATCAACTTTGCCCTTTCAATAGCTGGCAATGCTTCCCATGCTGGTTGGGCAGCTTGCGCTGCCTCAAGTGCACGTTGAGCATCGTCTTTAGAGCCGGCCGGTACGGTAGCCACGACCTCTTCATTAGCCGGATTTTCCACTTCGATTACTTCCTGATTAGTAGAGGTGGTCCATTGGCCGTTGATATAGATCTGATACTGGCTAGGTTTTTTTGTACTGTCTATAATCATATGTTAGATTCTCCTAGCATGTGTTTCGACAGAGAATTTCTGTCAAATTCCACTCCGTGACCTATGCAATCAGGGATCATTGCATAGCCGTCTTGTAATCTTAAAGTTTGTTTGAGAAAAGGTTCTATTCCAAATCCATGTACTTCCAAATAAGAGTGGTTAGGTACAGCAGCCAGTAGGTGGACATGTAAATCATGTACACCGTGACTTGTAACTGGTAAATTGTAGGCCTCTGCTAGTGATGCCACTTTCATCCAAGGTGTGATACCACCAAGGGTTGCTACATCAGGCTCAGGAAAATCTATCGCTCCACTTGCGATTAGCTTTTGGAATTCATACAAAGAATGGAGATTTTCACCAGTGGCAATGGGGATGCGGGATTTGTTTGAAATCTTTATGTGTCCTTCGATGTCGTCTGGAATAATCGGCTCCTCAAGCCAGAATAGATCGAACTCTTCTAATGCATCAGACATGTAAATTGTTTGCGGAACATTCCATCTCATATTTGCATCAGCCATTAGCACTATATCTGGACCTACCTCTTTTCTTAGTGCTTTTACTCTATTAAGATCATGGTCATGGTCTTCGTGTCCTATCTTAGTTTTAATAGCCTTGAAACCTTCTTTGAGGAATCCTTCTGTTTGCTTTAGCAATTCATCAATTGACAGATCCAGATCAATTGCGCCGGCATAAGCTTTTACGCGGTCAGTAGTTCCGCCTAGTAAATTGTGTAATGGAAGATTACTATACTTTGCTTTTAGGTCCCATAAGGCTATATCTACAGCAGCAATTGCAAAAGATGCAAGACCACCTCTGCCAACAAAATGTAAATGCCAATACATTTCGTCCCAGAGTTTTTCAGTGTAGAACGGATCCTGGCCTAATAGTAGAGGCGCTAGATCTTCGACAGCGAGGTCATATACAGAGCGTCCTCCAATACTAGACACAGTGTAAGTGTAGCCTAATCCGGAGATGGATTTCCCACAAAAGACCTCCACTGTAATCAATGCAAAATCTTTCATTGTGCCATGTGTCGAGTCTGTTAGAACCTTCGGTAATGGTATTCGATACAGATTTATGTCTACACTTGTAATTTTCATTAGATTCTCTGTAGCTAATTACTAGAAATTATGTGCCGATTGTAGGCCGATCAATAGATGCTTGTTTCTCAAGAATTGTCCGCTTTTCATCTGCAGACAATTCCATTCTTGCTTCAGTATCCAAGTGTGTTGCTTCAGTGAATCTAAGATTGCTCCCTTTTAGTTCTGGTCGAGACAAATCTAAGCTCAAATCACAATCAAACCGAGCTAAGAAACATCTTACTTCATTTCTCTCATGTGGAACTTCTAGGCTTCTTGTGCGTATGTGACATAGACCCCATGTAATGCCACGACCGTCACCGTTGTCGGCGAACATGTCATGTGCAAATGCACCAGGTGCTACTGGAGGCATTACTATATGGGATTTCACTTCAAAATTTATACCATCTTGTGAGAATTGTATAGTGTTTTTTTCAGGTCCATCCAGACTAATTATAGAAGCGATTCCATCCCGAAATGGGAAAAGACAAGTCTCGTGACCGGAGTTTGTGATTGGGTTGAATTCGGATTTAATAAACGGTCCAGTTGGTTTGTCAGCTATTGCCACTCCCTGTGCCCGTAGAAAGGCGCGTTTAGATTTGTCCACTGGAGAGCCTTTGTAATAAATCAATATCTTGTCATTGAATACTATGGGATGGGGATCATGCGTTGCGCATCCATCCCAGTCATCTGATCCACCGCGAGATATTACCGGTTGGTCATGTCGATGCCAGGGACCATCAGGAGAATCTGACCAGGCCATTCCTACTGTTACGCAGTCATGAGGTTCCCACAGTTTTGTGAAAGATTGAAAATACAAGTAGTACTTGTTTTCATATACTAGTATTCCGGGTGTGGAAAGTGATCGATCACCATATTCGCCTTTTGGGGCTCGGGAAACCGCCATACCTTGTTCAACCCAATCAAAACCGTTCTGAGATGTTGCATACCATATGTCAGCAAGATCCCAATCTACAGCAGGTATGGTGTCTGTTTGACCCTCTAAGCCAGCTGGCGGTATGTCGTTGTCTCGTCTTGTGTACCAGACATAGTATGTACCATCAACATTTATGATTGTAGTTGGGTCACGGCGTGATACATTGACTTCATTACCTATCCCAGCGATGCGAGAGTACCGGAAATTACTATACAATTCATTGGTTGCATCACCCGGAGGACTCCAACAATCGTACAATCGTTGCATGGCAGCACTGAGTCGCACATCAGTTGGCTTATCTTCAGGCGGGATTGCTGGAAACGGTTTATAAGTTTTGTTATTCATTTATCACCTGCATTATTGATTGTGTTATCGACCCATCCATCCTCCGTCAACTACGAGGAGGGTTCCATGTACATAGTCTGACGCTGACGATGCAAGGAATACAACCGGACCTTTGAAGTCACTTGGTTCTCCCCATCGATTTGCTGGTATTCTCTCCAAAATGCTTTCGGAACGTTCAGGATCGTTTCTCAAAGCCTCGGTATTGTCTGTGGCTATGTAGCCAGGAACGATACCGTTAACTTGTACGCCGGTGCTAGCCCATTCATTGGCAAGAGCTTTGGTCAGCTGGCCAACCCCGCCTTTGCTGGAAGCATAGGACGGAACATTGATGCCACCTTGAAATGTTAGCAACGATGCTGTGAAGATGATTTTTCCACTGCCACGTTCTACCATTGCTTTGCCTATTTCTCGACTTAATATGAATGGTGCAGTCAAATTAACTTCTACAGTTTCGTCCCAGTAATTATCGGGATGTGTGGTAGC
>CAJWIA010000170.1 GCA_913040765.1 uncultured Anaerolineales bacterium
CAGGATGCAGGCCTCGAATATGATCCCAGACAGTATGCGAAATTGTTGAAACATGCACTTAGCAATAAACTAGATGTCGTTTATGGATCACGCGTACTAGGAGGAAAATATTATCACAATTATAGATTGAATTATTGGGTTGTTCGTGGGTTGACCCATCTTACTAATTGGTTTTTTGGTGCAAGGTTTACGGATGTAGCTACCAATTATAAATTGATGCGGACAGAACTACTTAAGTCTCTCGAACTTCAGTGTTCCGGTTTTGATTTGGATTTTGAAATTAGTAATAAGATCGCGCTAATGACTGACAAGATTGATGAAGTTTCAATTGATTATGAACCTCGTACTTATGCAGAAGGCAAAAAAATAGGATTAATTGATGGTCTCCTTGCCTTATGGGTGATTGTGCGAGATCGTGTGAAGTCCATTTTTTAGCGTTGTAATATGATTATATCTATTATTGTATGTGCTTTCAATGAACGCGACACTATTTTGGATGTTCTCCAAGGTATTCAGGATATAGACTTTGGATCTGGTTGGTCCAAGGAGATCATTGTGGTTGACAACTGCTCCACTGATGGCACTCGGGAGATACTGAAAGATGGTCTGTGGCCGAATACAAAGATTATATTTAATAGTAGTAATCTAGGTAAAAGTGCCTCTATTCGTGTAGCAATTGATGCGTTAAGTGGTGATTATGCAGTAATCCAGGATGCGGATTTAGAATACGATCCGAGTTGTTTGCCCAACCTCTTAGTTAAAACGCAGACTGATAATGCTGTGGCTGTTTTGGGATCAAGAATTCTTGGTGGTAAACCAAATTATATTTACTATCATGCTTTTTTAGGTGTGCGTTTGCTAACTGCTGTAACCAATCTATTGTACGGAAGTAAGTTGACTGATGTTGCCACAGCTATAAAATTGGTACGTAGTGATGTGCTTAAATCACTCAATTTGGTTGGCGAGGGTTTCGAACTTGATTTTGAACTTGTAGACAAACTATTACTAGCTGGACATAATATTCATGAAGTCGCATTAAGTTATAATCCACGCACATATGCTCAAGGCAAGAAAATACGTGCAATTGATGGTTTGCGGGCTTTGCGAGTTATAGTGCGAGATAGACTGGGTTTGTCATCTGTATATAAAGTTGTCTAAATTATTATGAATATAGTATTTTCCGGATCAATAGCGTTTGATCATCTTATGACTTTCCCAGGTTATTTTAGTGATTACATAATGTCGGATAATTTGGAATCGTTGAGTTTAAGCTTTCTGACTGACAGTAAGACAGTACATAGGGGTGGTAATGCACCTAATATTGCCTATAATCATGTGCTGTTAGGTGGTAAAGCAGCTGTCCTAGGTACAGTTGGGCAGGATTTTACTGAGTATAGAACATGGCTAGATAGTGTTGGTGTAGATACAACGGGTATTGTCGAAATTAAAAATGAGTTTACTGCATCTTTTTACGCAACTACAGATCGTAATAACTCGCAAATTGCCTCTTTTTACTCTGGTGCAATGAGTCATGCATCTAAACTTAAAATCTCCAATTTGGGTTTCGATCCTGATCTAGTGGTGATATCTCCGGATGATCCGCTTGCAATGAGGTATCGCGTACAGGAGTGTCAGTCTATGAAAATTCCCTACTTGTATGATCCCAGTCAGCAGATTGTTAGGTTGGAAGGCGATGATTTGTATGAAGGTGTAATTGGCGCTCATCTGGTTGTACTTAATAATTATGAATTTACACTGTTAAAGGACAAAATTAACATAGATGAGACTGCAATTGTAGATAAGGAAACTGTACTTGTGATTACAAATGGAAGACATGGATCACGGATATGGTCAGGGGATGACTATTTCGAAATACCAATTTTTCCTGAGAACGAGGTATGTGATCCTACCGGAGTTGGAGATGCATTGAGAGGTGGCTTTCTCCGCGCGTATGCCGCAGGTCTACCATTGGATTTGTGTGTAAGGGTGGGAACTTTGTCAGCCACATATTGTTTGGAGCATGTCGGTACTCAAAATCATAGCTATACAGTATCGCAGTTTGTTGAAAGATTTCGAACGCATTATGATGATGAAGGTGTACTAGATGCATTAGATTGAAAAACTGAAACTATAGTAGCAATGATTGATATAGTACAATGGAAATAATTTCTTGATATAGAATATGATCGGACAAAAGGAGTCACATAATATGGAATTTAGTGTTAAGAATGCTGATCTCGCTCCTGGCGGTAGACATCGCATTGAGTGGGCTGAACAGGAAATGCCAGTGCTAAGGCAAATACGTGAGCGTTTTGCAAAAGAACGACCGCTGCAAGGAGTTAAAATGTCAGCATGTCTTCATGTAACTTCAGAGACTGCAAATTTGATGCGGACATTACAAATAGGTGGGGCAGATGTGGTTATATGTGCATCTAATCCATTATCCACCCAAGACGATGTGGCTGCATCTTTAGTAGTACATGATGAAATACCAGTGTATGCAATCAAAGGTGAAGATAACGAAACTTACTATAACCATATTAACGCTGCGCTTGATCACAGGCCTGCAATTACTATGGATGATGGTGCTGATTTGGTGAGCATATTACATAAAGAGCGTGTTGATCAAATCAGTGAAGTAGTGGGTGGGACCGAGGAAACCACAACAGGTGTGATCCGTCTGAAAGCCATGGCAGGTGATGGCGCACTTAAGTTTCCAGTTGTGGCTGTGAATGATGCCATGACCAAACATTTTTTTGATAATCGCTATGGGACAGGTCAGAGCACATTAGATGGAATAGTTAGAGCTACAAATGTTCTGTTAGCGGGTAAGACTTTTGTGGTTTGCGGATATGGTTGGTGTGGAAAGGGCTTGGCAAGTAGAGCAGGTGGTATGGGAGCTAATGTAATTGTGACCGAAGTGAATCCACTAGCTGCACTTGAGGCAGTAATGGACGGTTATCGTGTGATGCCATTAAATCAGGCTGCACCATTGGGAGATTTTATTTGTACTGTTACTGGAGATAAACACGTAATAGACAGACATCATTTTGAGGTTATGAAGGATGGTGCAATAATAAGCAATTCCGGGCATTTCAATGTAGAAATCAACATACCTGCTCTTCATGAATTGGCAGGCAACAAAGTTCGGCAGGTGAGAGAATTTGTGGAGGAATTTACAATGTCTGATGGTAGGAGGATCAATCTGCTTGGTGAAGGTAGATTGATTAATCTTGCTGCTGCTGAAGGTCATCCTGCTAGTGTTATGGATATGAGCTTTGCTAACCAAGCATTAAGTGCTGAATATATGCTTAAGAACAGTAAGGAGTTGGACAATCAGGTTTATTCTGTGCCGGAAGAGATTGACAGACAAATAGCTGCCATCAAACTAGAGGCGATTGGAATAGATATAGATAAACTCACTGATGAACAAGAAAAGTATCTCAATTCCTGGGAAGAAGGTACATAATAATTCACCACAGCGTATGTAAAATGTCAAGTTCTAGAGTGAAGATTTGAGCAATGTTGGCACTCAATTGTTCACTCTGAACTAGATGCTTCAATAGTAATTTTGACAAACAATTTTTGCCCAAACATGATGCCGTCAGGGTCGTAGAGGAGCCAGTATCCTTGGTAATCGCCAGGAGAAGATGGTGTGATCATGTCTATTTGAATTATGGCATTCGCGTCTGGTTTGGCTGGGTAAAGGGCATGCTGTAATTTTGTAGTCATAGCATGACCCTCTTTGAAAACCACAGAATATCCAGGTCCCCACGGACAAGTTCCTGTATTACGAATTTGCCATAATTTACTTATCGGCTTGTTGGGTTCTAGCTTGCTGAAATCAGGTATTGTTAGGTCTGTGAC
>CAJWIA010000171.1 GCA_913040765.1 uncultured Anaerolineales bacterium
TGTTGTTTTGTTCTAGCTGATTAGATAGTGCGATTCCTCCAGCAATAGCAATGTGTCCCGAAACAATGGCATTGCAACCGACAAACCCTAAACTCTGGTCGGCAAAATGCATAGAACCACCTTTGCCTTTGTTAATTCCTGTCGATTTTCCTAGTAGCTCAGCTAGCATAGTATTAGGATCACCACCTTTTGCTATACAAGCTCCATGACCACGGTATGTGGCAAGTACTTGGTCGTCTGACTGTAGTGCTGCATTAACACCTATGGCTGTGGCTTCTTGACCAATATATGGGTGTGTTGAACCTCGGTAGCGACCTTCACGATACAGTTGCATTGCTGCTTCTTCGAAGAGTCGTATCAGCCACATTTGACGAAGCATATTGATTTGTTGATCATTAGTTAGTGTCATTTGAGGTATCCTAAATTTAGATAGAAAACGATTTACTGGCATCTATTAGGTCTTTCACATCTGGAAAGATAGCTGCCTCTAGAACTTGGCTGGCGGCAATAGGAACATCTTTTGCGGCTACACGCATAACTGGGGCGTCTAAATAATCAAACGCCTGTTCTGTAACTTGTTGTGCTATCTCTGCTCCTACTCCTCCAGTTTTGTGGGCTACATGACTTACTATCAGACGTCCAGTTTGTTTTACTGACTCTATGATGGTTTCGATGTCAAGAGGGCATAGGCTTCGCGGGTCAATTACTGTGACGTCTATGCCATCTTTCGCTAAAACTTCGGCGGCTTGGATGGCCTTTGGCACCATTGATGATATTGCAACTATGGTGAGATCACTGCCCGTACGTTTTATATTTGCTTTACCTAGTGGTATAAGATACTCTTCATCGGGAACTTCACCTTTAGTCGCGTACAGACTTATGTTTTCCACAAAGATAACTGGATTTCTATCACGAATAGATGTTTTAACTAAGCCCTTTGCATCATAGGGGTCAGACGGCATGACTAGCTTCAGTCCGGGAATGTGCATCAGCCAGGCTTCTAAGCTCTGAGAATGCTGTGTTCCAAACCCTAGGGTTGATGCTATGGGCATTCGTACAACTAAGGGCACTTCAACTTGACCTCCCCAAAAAAACCGCATCTTGGCTGCTTGGTTTACTATCGGGTCCATACAGAAGGTTAGAAAGTCCATAAATTCAAGTTCCGTTATAGCGGGCTTTCCGGATATTGCGAGACCGACTCCAAATCCTACAATGGCAGCCTCATTAAGTGGGCAATCACGCACCCTCTCAGCCCCAAATTCGTCATAGAGTCCTTTTGTTACTCCAAAAACTCCTCCATATTTTCCTATATCTTCTCCTAAGACAACAACATTATTGTCTCGTTGCATTTCTTCGCGAATACCCGCATTTATTGCCTGTGCGTACGTTAATTCTGTCATAAAGTTTCTCCTCATCGATTATTATATGACAATTCTCAAAATCCGTGGGTGTTAGGTGCGAATCTGTTAAAGCAGTCCGTAGAATGGGGCGTAACAGATTTTGTGCATTTATCAGAACATAATGCTAATGTGTCTCTGTAGATGACAATCCAGATTTACTGCTAAAGGTATTGCTGCAATGTGTGTAGGAAAGAATTCAATACGTACATCAAGTGCAGTGTTCATCCCTCCCCATCCTTGGGGACCAATTCCAGTAGCATTGATTAGGTCCAGCAGCTGCGCTTCCAATTTTGCGTAACGTTGATCTTGATTCCTATCACCCATATTTCTCATTAAAGCTCTTTTTGCAAGTAGAGCTGCTTTTTCTATAGTGCCTCCTATGCCTACGCCAACAACAACAGGTGGGCATGCGTTGGGTCCTGCTTCCTCGACTGCACGAACTACTTCGCGTTTTACTCCGTTAATTCCCTCTGCCGGTGCTAACACCTTAACCCAACTCATATTTTCTGCTCCAAAGCCTTTCGCCGCAATGGTTAAGCGCAATTTGTTTCCGGGAACCAGATCAAAATGGATTACAACGGGAGTATTGTTATTAGTGTTCTTACGCTCAAACAATGGTTCTACTACTATAGATTTGCGGAGATACCCCTCTTGGTAGCCTTTCTGAACACCTGATGTTATAGCATCGCGTAAATTGCCGTTTAAAAACTGAACCTCCTCGCCAATATCCGCGAAGACTATTACCATGCCGGTGTCTTGGCACATTGGAACTTGGCGTTCAGATGCAATGCGACGGTTTTCTACGATATCTTGCATCGCAAGCTGGCCAGTAGCGGAAGATTCTGTTCTAAGGGCTTCTGTCAACCTTATAATGTTCGCGTCAGGAGTATCGAAATTGATTGTTTTTACCGCCTCATTTACTTTGTGCTCAACTTCTTTTAGGTTTATGGTGGTCATTATATTATTGCTCGCGTTTGTATTGGTTTCGGCCAGACTCGAACAGGTCATCTCCATTTAAGTCATTAGCAACTAAAACTGGAAAGTCTTCTACTCTAAGGCGTCTGATGGCTTCGGTGCCCAAGTCTTCATAGGCTATTATCTTTACTCCTGTGATTTTTTGTGAGATAAGAGCTGCGGCCCCGCCGACTGTTACAAAATATACGGCTCCATATTTTTTCATTTCCATTCTGACTTCTGGGGTCCTGTGTCCCTTTCCTATCATACCCTTAAGACCATTTGCAAGTAATTTGGGGGTGTATACATCCACTCTTGTGGCAGTAGTTGGACCTGCAGAGCCTATTATTTCTCCCGGACGCGTGGGAGACGGACCAGCATAGTAGATTATTTGTCCGTCAATTGGAATCGGTAGCTTTTCTTTGGCATCAATAGCATTGGTAAGACGCTTGTGAGCTGCGTCTCGGGCAGTATATACAAACCCAGATATTAGTATTCGTTGTCCCACCCGCAAACTCTTTAGGTTTGCTTGTGTTAGTGGTGTTTCTAGTCGCTTTATGCTGGGCATAGCACCTTCAGTTTACACTATATTTAATGATGGAAGATGATTGTCTGCTCATCAAAAAAATAATTATTTATGGTTTGCGTGTGAAGTAAGTTGTTCGTCACTATATGATTTATTGATTGCAACAGCACCTTTTGGAGAGTTGTCCAAGCATAGTTCACATAATGTGCACTCATCCTCCTGATTTGAATCGGTGCCGATTATATTATTATCAAGAATAAATATATCTACCGGACATATATTTATTAGGCTTTTTGTTTGGCTAGAGGTTAATTTGGTTTGATCGACATCTATATGTATGAACATGCCCATGAGATCTATCCTAGTAAATATTTCTATGTGTTCTCTTTCACTAATTGCGGTATGTCCGATAATTTCTCTGCTACATATACCCCGGAGTTTCTTAGTAGTCGAGCTTTATCAGATGGGCTACCACGGCCACGTTCAACTATAGCACCTGCATGTCCAAAACGTATGCCTTGCATGCGGTCGGCAAATCTTCCGGCAATAAATGCAACAATTGGAAGTCTGCATGAATTTGCATTAAGATACTCTGATAGGCGCTCCTCCATTGTGCCTCCAGGTTCACAGAATAGCACCAAAGCTTTTGTTTCTTGGTCTTTTTCATAAAGAGGTAGTAGATCTAGAAATGTGCTTCCTACTATTGGATCGCCTCCTATACTTACACATGTGCTTTGGCCAATACCAGACTGTGTGAGTTGATTAGCAATTTCAGTCATCATACCTCCGCTACGCGACATAATTCCTACTGGACCTTGCATATATGCTCTACGCACATCTTTGGCATTACCGCCACACATTCCTATTCGTGTGCGATTAGGTGATATAACCCCTAGAGTATTAGGACCAATGACTCTTGCATCTAGTTGAGTAGCATTTTCGATAATTGTCACGACATCTCGACGTGGTATTCTT
>CAJWIA010000172.1 GCA_913040765.1 uncultured Anaerolineales bacterium
CTTTTATGGGAAACCGTCTACATCTTGCTGTTTAGCGTTTTCTGAGACGTGGTTGTCCAGCAAATAACAACGTATTAGTCTAACAGATTGACATCTTCTGTTTTGGTCACATATACATAATAAGCGCCGAGCAGGGCTCCTTCTTTGTTGTTGAAATATGTCTTTAGTCGGGTAGGGCCTGACCTAACAAAGAGTCGAAAGTTTACACTATTTGCGACGGGGCTAACTTTTGCGATTTGTTCATGAGTTCCAATGACTAGTCTAGCAGTGGTTATATTGAGTTCTTTGCCACCACTAAATAAGTCGATCGTCTCACCCGGAATACCTGCTCTAATCGGCCTATCCTCTTCTTTAGGCCATCTTCTGAGCTCAAAAATATACTCACCATCGTGCTCAATGTTTATAGACCAGTAACCATTGCACTCCAAACCGTTCCGTACTTGACCTTGATTCCAGGCTTGTCTTTCACCATGCCAATCATGACTTGTCAAGACTGTACACTTTTCTTTAGTGCTACCAATTATGATCGGACACTCTTCATCAAATCGGGTAGACACTATTTCCCACCAGTTTTCATAATGCTGTCTTAGGGTTTGTACTACGTCTTGATTCTGCAAGGAGACATCATGTCTTTGTTCTGGATCGAGTTGGATATCATAGAGCTCGTTGCCGTTTATGAGACGCCATTGCTGTGTCATAGTGGCACTTTGTTTCCACTTGATAGGATGTTCAACCCGCTGTGAATCAGTGACTACTACTCGTTCATGTAATGGCTGGTTTTCTTCTCTAATAAAGGGCACTAGACTTATGCCGTGAAACTTGCTGTCTTCAACTTTTTTTAGACCGCATAATTCTATAAGTGTTGGTAACAGGTCTATGTTTGCTGATAGTTCTTCTATCTCTCGTCCTTTGACTAGGTTGCCTTTGGGCCAATGCATGAACAGGGGTACGCGGTGGCCTCCATCATATTCTGAACCCTTTTTGCCTCTCATACCAGCATTAAATCCATTGGTGACATAATTTTGTTCATCTACGCTACATCCGGCTGCAGTACCGTTGTCTGTCATAAAGATTAAGATAGTATTTTCTTCGATGCCTAGATCACACAGTTTTGTTCGCAATCTAGATATGTTTTCATCAATATTTGTGATCATGCCATAGAATCTAGATCGGAAACCCGGCACTTTTTCACTGTATTGATCGCTATAGGTTGGTAGAACGCGGAACGGACTGTGGGGAGCGTTAGTTGATAGATAACAGAAGAAAGGTCTGTCGCTTTCTTCTTCTATAAATTTCAGGGCTTCATCAAACCAAACATCGGTACAATAACCTTTGAAAGATTCTGTCACTCCATTACGGAAGAATGTGTCATCGAAATAGTCATTTTGCCAGTAGTCTGGAGTTTGACTTATTCCACCGCCACCATGATAAAGTGCTTTTTCAAAACCTCTATCATGTGGACGAAATGGATAGTTGTCTCCTAGATGCCATTTACCAAACATGCCTGTTCTGTAATCATTTTCTAGAAAAATGTCTGCCATGGTAATCTCGGAATCTCGCAAAAGTGAACGTCCTCCGACAGTGTGCCATACACCCGTCGAATTACAGTATCGACCTGTCATGATTCCTGCTCTGGTTGGCGCGCAAGTTGGACCAACATGGAAATTGGTAAATCTGATGCTCTGGCTATGTAGTTTGTCTAAGTTAGGGGTATTAATAATGGTATTGTCATGACAACCTAAATCACCATAACCTTGGTCATCTGTAATTATAAATAATACGTTTGGTTTTTCAGAAACTTGTTGAGAGTTTATTGATTCTAGTTTGTGTGTAGTAATATTCTGTGACATTTTCGTAGCTGTACTAACTTATTTCAATCATGCTATGCATTTCCAACTTCTCAACCACAAAATTTAGGCGTCCTAACTCGTACTTAAAATCAATAGATTTATTATCAGGTACATAGGTGACCCTGTTAGGTGACTCATCCATTCGTAACGACACGCGGATGTCGTATAACGGAACTATGTCCTCAATTACCTCAATCTCTCCTCGCCTGATTGGACTAGCATAAAGAAGATGTAAAACCAGATGATCATTGTTTGATGTTCTCATTAGGCTAGCACGGCCTGCCGATTTTAAATCTACTTCTAGTAAAGGATCTGTATAAACAAGTTGCATACAGGCGTGAAACAAGTCACGATGTAACTGCATTCCCATTTTTTCATAGACTCTGAAGAGAGGTTGTGCAATATGAATAATGTTGTGTTTTTTGACTACAGATGGATGTTCAGATAATCTATCATATGGTGTATTACGATGGCCACAAAACTTTCCTACGGTGCGATTAAACTCGGGTGACCAGGTGTTTGCTAGTGTTTTTGCATCCAGTACTCTGCTTGTTATTCCGGATTCATACACCAAAAATGGTGATTTGACCAAGCCATATTCTGATAATTGGTGTGCCTCTATGTATTCGACATCATTAGAGGAATTTCCAGTATATTCTAGTCCACAATCAATCGCGAACAAATCTTTTTTCCAATTTAGACCGCTATTATTTGTTAGAATGAGTGCTCCACCTTGTTTGATGAAGTCCTCGAGCTTAGATTTTAGTGTTTGGTCAACGAGGATTTCGTCGGGAAGAATCAACAATCTGTATTGCGAAAAATCCATGTGCTGGTCAATGATTGTGAACAATATTTGTTTTTGCATGAGCATGCTGCTTGCGCCCATATCGCTACTGATATAATCATTGTCTTCATGCAAAGCAGTGGCTGACAATATTGCTACATCTGCGACCATAGTGGTGTCCTCTAGCCATGGTTCGCGCTGTTCAACATATTCATAGGCTTCGCCGATCATTTTGTATGTATCGTTATTCATTTTTCCTCGAGGGTCTAACTGGTCTCCCACCATGCATTTGCTTCCGAGGGAGATCATGTGAGCTACCTCATATTTGAGGGCAGTGGGGTTTTTGAAGCCACCTATCTCTCCCCAAAGGGAGTGAAATTTGCCTGTTTGGCCAAGAAAATTGAGCTCAGGAACATTGGTGAAATATCGAGCAAAGGTTGGAAAATAATTGTATCCCCAGTGACTGGTAGGCAGGGATTCTATTTCATGATGGGACCAGTAAGGATACAGATCATAACGCCCCATTTTGTCCTTGCCATTATGATATATAGTAGCGCTAGGGTTATTGTTCCAGACAATTTCTGTTACACGCTTTAGATAGTTTTTATAGACGATTCGAGAGCACTCTATACGATCCTTCTTATTTAGGTAATCAAGACCGTGTTTTTTCATGGTTTCCATACACCAATTACATGTACATTCGTGTTCATTTGTTATATCGAAGAAAAATCCGCTAGGGTTATATAATTGCGATATCTCCTCAGTTATTGGTACAACTATCTCCTCTAGGTAAGGGCTGTTTAGGCAAAGCATGTGCCAGGTCGGACCAGTGGTCTTAGCATTCTGTGGGTGCGAATGATCTGGTCCCATCATTGAACCATCGATATTACGAATCACCCACTCAGGGTGCTCGCGGGAGGCCTTATCATTCCAACGTACAGTTATGTAAACAGGCATATTGATTTTGGCTTTCTTCCCGGCTTTAAGCATTCTACCTAGCAGGTCAGTCTTGAGATTAGGATGCGCCATATCTGTTTTGGTTGGGTAATAAGCCCATCCGTGGTGGCAAGTGGCGAAAATTGTGATTGAGTTTACTCTACCCAGCTCGAGGGATTTAATGAATTGCTCCTCATCAAATTCTGCGCCTACGTCCTTACAATACTCAGATGTATGAAAATCTAGATGGACCTGACGGAATCGAAGTTGTGGAAAATTAGTG
>CAJWIA010000173.1 GCA_913040765.1 uncultured Anaerolineales bacterium
CGAGATATTACAGTGGTGCAAGCTGCTGTGTTTTGGTTCTCTTTCAGTTTCATTATGATTAATCTTCTCGTGGACTTACTGTATTCAGTTGTTGATCCGCGCGTAAAAATTGAGTGATTGGCTAGGCTTTGATTGTACTGTGTCGTATAAGATATTGATAAGTTACTATAGGTTTATTAGGGAGTGTAAAAAGCAGTGACTACTGTATTTGAAAGATTGCGTGGAAGACGTTTAACAGGTGTCGGGACGATTGGTTTGATTATTGTCAGTATTGTTATAATTTTAGCTATTGTTGGGCCATACATATCACCCCATGATCCAATTCAACATCACCTAAAAGCGCGTTACAAACCACTGGGATATACCGATGAAAATGGAATATTTCTGCTTGGTACTGACCAGCTGGGTCGTGACATACTTAGCCGGATTATTGCTGGATGTAGAGTATCAGTGATTGTAAGTATTTTTGCAGTAGTAATTGCAGGTTCTATCGGGGTTTCTTATGGTTTGATTGCAGGATTTGTAGGCGGATGGGTAGACCAGATAATGATGCGTATTGCTGATGCCTTGCTTAGCATACCATTCATCGTGTTGGTGGTTGCTATTTCAGGTGTGGTTGGAGCTGGGGTTATTACTCTAGTTCTTATTTTGGGATTTACAGGATGGGTGACCTATGCTCGAGTTACACGTGGTGAAGTGTTGGTAGCTAAAGAGCTTGATTATGTAATTGCCGCTACAGTAGTCGGTCAATCTAAAATACGGATCATGTTTCAACATATTCTCCCAAATGTGATGTCTTCAGCAGTTGTGCTTGCTGCACTACAAGTAGGAGTAACAATCATTGCAGAGTCTTCGCTAAGCTTTCTTGGGCTAGGGGTTCAGTCACCATCTGTTACTTGGGGTTTAATGCTTGCTGATGGACGTGCTTCAATTGGTAGTGCATGGTGGATGACCACATTTCCTGGTGTTGCAATAACGATTGTAGTGTTGGGAGTAGTATTCTTAGGAGACTGGATGAGGGATGTACTTGATCCACGTCTGCGTGGTGAGTAGATTCATATTACCAACAGTAACCTTTATAGTGAAAACTTCAGAATGTTAGTTTTTTATAGGTAATGGATTGAAACATGAGTAATTATCGGATTCCGCGTTCGTTAGTGCATTTGACTCATCAGGATATGCACAATGATATTATAAGCAGGTTTGAACATGTGTTGTTGTCTGAATACTCAGTTGGTGCTCATGTTGTTGGCGAACAATTGGAACAGGAATTTGTAAAACACATTGGCCACAAATATGCTACTGGTGTCCATTCTGCCACTATGGGTATGTTAATTGGACTTCGAGCATGCGGTGTGGCGGAGGGTGATGAGGTGATTACTGTAGGTAACTCTGACATATCCACGACTGCGGCTATCCATAATGTAGGAGCAAGTTCGGTATTATGCGATATCAAAATTGATGACTATACTATTGATCCAGATAAAGTAGAAGCTCTCATAACTAAACGTACTAAGGCAATTTTGCCTGTAGATATGTATGGTCATCCTTCTGATGTTAAGGCTTTACGGGTAATAGCTGACAAACACAATCTTGCTATTGTTCAAGATGCAGCTCTTGCTCTTGGTGCAACAGATCATGGTCTTGCAATAGGGTCTTTTGCTGATGTGGTAGTATTTAGTTTTGCTCCGCTTAAGCCTATGGGTTCGCTTGGCAATGGTGGAATGGTTGCTACTAGTTCTCCAGATATACATCGCTCAATTTATTTACTTACAGGATATGGGCACTCTGGAGTGTTCGAGGGTCTGGAGCTTGGACACCAAGATCATATCGATGAAGGTTACAATGTGCCTATAGATCCGTTTCAAGCTTCATTGGTCAGTGCTAAGCTCCCTAGACTGTCTGAGTGGACAGCAAGAAGACGGGAGATTGTTAGTATGTATGTTGACCAATTATCAGGTCCTGGATTGCATATACCCACTTTCCGTCCTAGCTCAGAACCTACTTTTAGGTGTTTCACGATTTGTGTTCTAGATCGTAGTCGTATTCTTAGCACCTTACGTGATAATGGAGTAGAGGCAGTCTTGCACTATGTTCCACCTGTGTATAAACAGTCTGTATATAAAGATACCATGCTGGCAAACTCTGAATTGCCAGTTACCGATAAAGTTACAGATTCACTTTTGTGTTTACCAGTTAGTCCTGAATTGTCTGATGATCAAGTGTTGCAAGTCATACAGATAGTCAATGATGCGTTGGTTTCCTAATCGAATGTGACATGACACAAATTCATTCTGACTAGCAAAAATTGTGAATCATACTCGTTTTGGGAATAGCATAGATGAGGAAACCTTATGGATGAAATGATTGCTCAGCAATTGGTGTCCATTGCACTTGCTCTTGATGATCGTTTGGGCAAGCAGCATGGATTGTATCCCTTACTAACTCGCGAAGTCTATTCATATAACATTGAACCTATTTCCAGTGAATGGAATGCATTATCTGAAGCTATAGCAAGTTTGCAGGAGGATCTATCTGGCCAGGGTGGAGATAGAGTTGAGTATTGTATAGACCTGTTGTCTGCTTTTGCTATGATGGTACGAGAAGGACAGGGAGAACAAATTGATTACGCAGATAGGCTTGCAGCTTACATTCAAGTACCAGCGAAGAAAGTTCCTGTCACTCATGTAGATCAGCTTCGTTTTGATCTTGTTGCAGCACTTCATGACTCGGGATATAAAAACGAGTTTACCGCTTCGGTTAATGATTGGAAGCAATCTCAAGCTGTTGGATCGGGAGACTTGCTCCGACTCGGCAATCAATATATGCAGCAGTCCTTGCATAGGTGCTCAGAGCTGGGTTTAGGTATTCCTGAACAGCATAAGATCGAACTGAAGTTTCCTATTAATTATCCATATAGGGGTTACAGCAACTATCAAGGAGATTATAGGGGACAAGTGTTTATGAGTGCTGATATCGAATGGCAACGGGCAGGCATCAAACAAGTCGTGATGCACGAGAGCATACCTGGACATCAAGCTTTTAGCGCTATAAGGGATAAATTGTACAGAAACAAATCGCTAGGTATAGAAGGTACCTTGTACTTTGCCAATACTCCTTTTACTGCTCTTGTAGAGGGGATCTGCGAAGTGGGACAACAGCTCATTGGTTTAATGACGACAGAAGATGATAGGATTTATGATCTATATAATCGATATACTTCAGCTATAGCTACCAACTTGTGTTTTAGTTGTCATTTGGAAGGTATGAGTCCCGAGGATGCTAAAGTTGAGCTTATGGAGTCCACAGGCGTGTCAAGGTCATTTGCTGATCAAAAACTAGGTTTTATCATGCATCCAGTATGGTGCACTTCTTTTCCTCACTATTGGTACGGACGTGAGCTAATCAGAAAAGTTTATCTTGATGGATTAATGGCACCAGAAGAAATCCTCAGAACTATATATTCTGAACCACATACAGTACGTACATTTTGTGCCAAATTGAAATTAAATGCCAATCTAGTGTAGATTCTGAATTATTGTTTGACAGTAATATAGCAACGTGCTAATATGGTTTGTCCCAAGAAGAATAAAATAGAATAACGTAGGATGTGAGTTTTCATCTGGCCTCGTTTGTGAGGCTCGAGTTGTAGATGTTTAGTACACAGTATGTAACATACATTCAAGGAGGATAGTTATGCAACTTTTGCGCACGGCTAGGATAGTCTTAGCATTGCTGATTGTGACCAGTTTGGCAATATCAGCTTGTCAGCCACAGGTTGTTGTAGAAGAAAAAGTGGTCATA
>CAJWIA010000174.1 GCA_913040765.1 uncultured Anaerolineales bacterium
GCACCAGGACCATTTTGCGCAGACTCCTACTCTAACACTGAAGATGGCAGAGGGATAACATGGGGTTTGTCTCATATTGCAACTGAAGAGACGAAGTCAGGTAACTCATACATAATTCGATTCGATTGTAATTTGAGTAAAGATGTACAGCGTCAAGGTTTTAGAACTACCAATATCCGGATGCCAGAATCAACCTATTTCTCACCTGATTTTGCTTATGACACTAAGAACAAATATTCATATGACTTAGAACAATTGAACCAACACAAGAAAAAAATATGTCCATGTGGATTTGAGCAGAGAAATTCAGACTCAAGAGTATGTGAAGAATGTGGTGATGTCATCGTTTTTTGGAATTCAGATAATAGTGCTAGAGATTATCCTATTGTGCCAGACATGGCTGTAAAAGATGCCAATCTGAGCAATGCTATGAAACGAGTCTATTCGACTTATGGGTATTCTAAAGACAAGGAAAGCCCATTTTATTCTGGATTCAAATATAGGCATGTGCATGGTTTAGGCAAGGAAATAGGTGTTACTAGAAGAGATCCATCAAAGATCATCAAGTATGCTGATAGCTACTATGTCTGGTACACGCGTCGAGAGACAGGCAAATCACCTTTGTATGGGGGACAAAATCAAATTCAAGACGCCGATCATAGTCAACAAAGTTGGGATCAACCACTGACGGACTGGGATCTTGCGGAGATATGGTGTGCTAGTTCAGAAGATGGAGTTCATTGGGAAGAGTTGGGAATGGCTATTAGGAGAGGAGATGAACAGAGTTATTTCGGTCGTTCAGTATGTACTCCGGATATTATTGCCGTAGATGGAAGCTTCTATTTGTTTTTCCAGGCGATCGAGACACCGTATTTGACTCGAAGTCGTAACAGTATTGGTTTGGCAGTTTCTGACACTCCAATAGGGCCTTGGCGAATAAAACAAACCCCAGTGCTTTTACCTGGCAAATCAGGATTATGGCAAGGTGATGGAGACGACAATATAGTTGTAGAACCTGGTGCTTGGGATAGTCACAAGGTGCATGACCCATATGTTTTGCTGTGGAACAATAAATATTGGTTGTACTATAAAGGTAGACCTATGGGTTGTAATGATAGTGGCCATCGATATGATGGATTAGGTTGGGGTGTAGCAGTGAGTGACAAACCGGAAGGTCCTTATATCAAGTCGTCTTATAATCCAGTGACAAATAGCGGACACGAGACGTTCCTCTATCCGTTAGGGAAGGGTGTTGTGGCAATAACCAGTTTAGAGGGGCCTGAGATGAATACTGTACAGTATTCTGATGATGGGATCAATTTTGCGGTTGCTGGTAAACTCTCCTTGCCACCGGTAGCTGCGGGGCCATATATAGATTATGAGCATGATCAGCACGAGAGTGGTCAAGGTGTTGAATGGGGATTATCTCACATAAACCGCGATGAAAATGGACGCTTAGACAATAGTTACCTAGTGCGTTTTGATTGTAATCTGGGTGCTAAAGGGAATCGCAAAGGGTTTTATCGGCCTTGGAATTTCAGATACCCTGAATCTGCTTATCTAAACAGTAGTTGTAGCCTTTCCAGTGATATGAGACAGGAAGCTATTACAATTGGTCAGATTTATGATCGCGATACGGCAGGTTTTGCTGGCAACTGGGATCAATAATCCTGCTCAAAGAGTTTTTAATCCAGTTAATTTTCTCTTCTTCTAAATCAGTTGTGAGTGTTTGTCTGCTTTCCTCGTCTTGAAAGAAAGGACATTTATAAAAATAGCGTGTAGTAGTGTCTAAGCATTCAATCAGATATTCCTTTCTTTGCTCTTCATAACTCTGCAAATTGAAAAGTCCTGATAAAGCATACCTTGCTCTAGATGCCAATGTTCCTTGTACTAAATCAACGACTATAGAGCGACCGTCAGTCCAGTCGTTGGGGGCTTGGTTATTATGAACAATGAATTCCGCATCTTGGAAACGTTGAGTGACAATTATGTTTGTAAGCTTATCAGTGCACCATATACTAAATTTGATGCCTGCTACGATTACTAATACAGTGGAAGCTAGCAGTACTATAAACAACATCAGTACTGTAAGTCGACACCCTTTAAGTCTAATTCTTCAGCATAGTGACATGCTACATAGTGTTCAGGAGCAACCTCTTTCCACTGAGGTTTTTCTTTAGAACATAATTCTTGTGCATATGGACACCTTGGATGAAAGTAACAACCAGTTGGTGGGGCTGAAGGGTCAGCTATTTCTCCCGGGAGAATGATACGCTCCATCTTGATGTCAGGATCAGTGGAAGGCACTGCAGAAAGTAAAGCCTCTGTATAGGGATGCAAAGGTTGACTATATAGATCTGTTGTTGATGCCATCTCAACTAATTTGCCAACATACATTACTCCTATTCTGTCTGCTACATGTTCGACCACAGCTAAGTCATGTGCGATGAACAAATATGTAAGGTTATATTGTTCTTGCAGCGACTCCAGCAGATTTAGTATTTGAGCCTGTATTGAGACATCTAGAGCTGAGACAGGTTCGTCACAAACAATAAGACTTGGGCGAGGTGCTAGCGAACGAGCTATTCCAATACGTTGTCTCTGACCACCCGAGAATGCATGGGGATAACGATTGAGATGTTTTATCTCAAGCCCTACATCATTTAGTAGCGATTTGACCATCTCTATAACTTCTTCTCCAGTAGCTAAGTTATTGTTACGAATTGGTTCACCTACTATATCGAGTATAGTCATTCTTGGGTCTAGTGACCCGTAAGGATCTTGGAATATCATATGGAAATGTTTCCTAACTTCTCGCAATTCCTTATTAGTCATAGTGCTCAGATCTAGCGTTTCACCAGTGTCTAACTTCAGGAAAATGGCACCTGAAGTACAGTCTATAGCCCTAACAATACATCTGCCTAACGTTGTCTTACCACAACCAGATTCCCCGACTAGTCCGAATGTTTCTCCTTCGTTTATGTAAAAACTTACATCATCCACAGCCTTTACTGCACCAATTTGCTTACGTAGAAATCCTGCTTCGATCGGGAAATATTTAGTTAGGTGAATCACTTCTAATAAAGTATTTGTGTTATCAGCAGAAGTATTATTTTCAGGCATATGTTTTTCCCTCTTCCTCACTGTGTAGGAAGCATCTAACGTAGTGTTCATTACCCATGTCAACTAGACCAGGCACTTTCACATCACAAACATTGTCTATTATTTCATTACATCGGGATTGAAAACCGCATTGTGGCGGAAGATTTAATGGTACTGGCACATTGCCTCGAATCGCATCGAGTTTAGTTCCTCTACCACTGGTGCCAAGTTTTGGTATGGATGCCAACAACCGTTGCGTGTAAGGATGTAAAGGATTATGGAAAAGTTCTGAAGTACTAGCACTTTCTACAATCTTACCTAAATACATTACATGTACTATGTCAGCAATTTCACAGATAACCCCTAAGTCATGTGTTATATACATTATGGCCATTCCAAGTTCTTCTTGTAGGTCTTGCAACAATTCTAGAATCTGTGCTTGTACTGTAACATCTAGTGCAGTTGTGGGTTCATCAGCAATTAGAATTGATGGTTTGCATGATAATGCCATTGCTATCATCGCCCGCTGACGCATCCCTCCAGACAATTGGTGCGGCAATTCATCAAATCGCAACTGAGGATTTGATATTCCCACTCGATCCAGCATATCAATAGCAATATCCTTTGCTTCGCTTTGGTTTTTTGTTCTATGAAGGAGTAGCATTTCAGTTATTTGGTCGCCAACAGTATGAACAGG
>CAJWIA010000175.1 GCA_913040765.1 uncultured Anaerolineales bacterium
GTATCGCGCTGATGCTGAAGATATAATTGATTGGCCTGGTAACAATCTTGACCCCGATAACCCTGATCTAATTGAAGGTGATGTGATTGTTGTGCCTGGGGGAGAACGTGATTTTGTGCAGTGGACTGTACCGCGTATTGCCAGAGCAAAGCGTAATCCACTTCCGATTGGTGCTGGTCCTGGTGCCTGTACGGGTGGTTATCAGGGTGGTGCTGTAGGATCCGGTAGTTTCATATGGCCAGCTGCCAATCGCTATCTTTCCGGCTACAATTACAGTGGATATCATCCTGCTATTGATATAGCAGCTGGTTATGGAGTTCCAATATATGCTTCAGATAACGGAGTTATCGTGTTTGCTGGATGGAGTAATTGGGGGTACGGTTACATGGTAGTCGTTGACCACGGTAATGGATGGCAAACACTTTATTCACATCTTTCTCAATGGAATGTAAGTTGCGGTCAATCAGTGTATCAAGGTAATTTGTTAGGTCTTGCTGGTAGTACTGGCAATTCATCAGGACCACATTTACATTTTGAGATTAATTACCAGGGTGCACGGCTTAATCCCTGGAACTATTTACCCTGAGGTAATTGCGCTTGTGAAACTCTCAGTGATTATTCCGGTTTTCAATGAAGCAGAGACTATAACGGAAATTGTTGAACGTGTCCGTAAAGTATCCCTGGAAAAAGAAATTCTGCTTGTTGATGATTCATCTACCGATGGATCTGGAGAAATATTGGCAAAACTCAGTTCCGACCCAGACACACTAGTGATGTCGCATCCAGTGAATCGAGGTAAAGGTGTCGCGATAGCTACCGCACTAGAGGTGGTCACTGGTGATGTTGTAGTGATTCAGGACGCTGATTTAGAGTATGACCCACAAGACTACTTAAATCTGATTGAACCAATATTACAAGAAGGTGCTGCTGTAGTTTATGGAGTGCGAGACCTTAGTAGCCAGCGAGCCATAATGCGATTAGGCAACAATTTGCTTAGCTGGATTGCGAGTTTGCTGTTCAAAGTCAAGTTGCATGATATGGAGACTTGCTACAAGATGATGACCAGACCAGTATTTCAAACACTATCACTTGAGTGCAGGCGTTTTGATGTGGAGGCGGAAATTACTGCAAAAATACTTCGTGCAGGCTTTGCCATAAAAGAGTGTCCTATTACCTACAAGGCTCGTTACGATAACAAAAAGCTTTCTCCATTAGATGGTATACCAACACTTCGTGCGTTAGTTAAGTATAGGTTTTTTACGTAATGGAACCTGATCTATTTGATCATGCTATGCAGAGTCGGATGGTAACGGAAGCTCCATTGGCTGCTAGAATGCGCCCGCGTGATTTGGATGAGTTTGTAGGACAGCAGGAAATAGTGGGGCCAGGACGGTTGCTTCGACGTGCTATTGAAAGTGATCGTCTTTTTTCGTCTATTTTGTTGTGGGGACCGCCGGGTAGTGGTAAGACTACACTAGCAAACATTATTGCGAATACTACTGAGGCTCATTTTGTAACATTGGGCGCAGTGCTTGCAGGCAAGCGAGAATTACGTGAAGTTATCAAAGGAGCCAGAGAAAGGCGAAAGTTGTATGGAACTCGGACAATACTCTTTGTGGACGAAGTCCATCGATGGAATAAAGCGCAGCAAGATGCGCTGTTACCGCATGTAGAATCCGGAGAGATAGTATTGATTGGTGCCACGACTGAAAATCCGTATTTTGAAGTCATTAGTGCATTGGTATCTCGTTCTAGAATATTTCAGTTTCGTGCTCTTTCCGATAGTGACACTCGGGAAGTTCTGTGTCAAGCTATCAGCGATTCAAAGCGTGGTTATGGTGCTAAATCCATAGATATATCTCCGGAAGCTATGAATCATTTGGTCGCTGTGTCGGGTGGAGATGCACGTAACGTACTTAATGCGCTAGAGTTGGCAGTTGAATCAAACGACGCAGATACGTCAGGTGTCGTATCAATTACATTGGAAGTCGCTCAAGAATCAATACAAAGAAGAGCAATACTTTACGATAAGGATGGTGATGCCCATTATGACACTATTAGTGCTTTTATCAAATCTGTCAGGGGTTCTGATCCCGATGCGGCTTTGTATTGGCTAGCTAAAATGATATATGCTGGCGAATCAGCTCGTTTCATTCTGCGACGGCTGATTATATTAGCAAGTGAAGATGTAGGGATGGCTGATCCCACTGGACTTTTGATAGCGACGGCTGCTGCTCAGGCGTTTGAGTATATTGGAATGCCAGAAGGTGTATATCCGATTGTCGAGGCAACTCTTTATTTGTGTACAGCTCCTAAATCGAATAGTGCTAAAAGTTATTTCGAAGCCTATACATTAGTTGAATCAGAAGGTCAGATAGATGTACCCAATCATTTGAAAGATGTTAATAGAGATGGCGAAGCTTTAGGGCATGGTACAGAGTACATCTATCCTCATAATGAAGCAGGGCATCATATTGGTCAGCAATATATGCCTAATGGATTGTTAGGTCGATATTTTTATCAACCAAGTGATCAGGGATATGAAAAAGAAGTAGATAAACGTCTTCAACGTTGGAGATTAGCGCAAAAAGCAGTGCTTGGTATGGACAGCAAACAATATGAATCACCTCCGAGAGAATCTGATTGAAGATGTAACAATTCAAATAAGGATCTGTTGACAAAAAACTCTAAATTTATTAGTTATGCTTATCCACTGTCAAGACCTTTCTCTCAAACATTAGAAATAGATATTCCAGCATGTTTGATTTGAAATTCAAATGGTAGAATCTGTGATATGACTCGTATATTGCTTGTGCGTCACGCGGAGAATAATTATACGCAGACTGGCAAATTAGCTGGTTGGATTAAAGGTGTGCACTTAAACGATGTTGGCAGATTGCAGGCTACTACACTAGCTGATAATCTTGCTATATACCCAATTCAGTATATCTACTCGAGCCCACTTGTACGAGCACTAGAAACTGCTAGGCCTATTGCAGCCGCCAAGAATCTTAATGTATTGAAATGTACCCAAATAGGTGAAGTGCGATATGGTCAATGGCAGGGCAAAAGTCTGCGCATGTTGCGTCGGAGAAAATTGTGGAATCAGATTCAGAATGTACCATCTTTGTCCAGTTTTCCAGATGGAGAATCGATTCGATATGCACAGAGTCGTGCTGTAGGTGCGGTCGAAACTATAGTTGGCAAACATTCAAAATCTTGCGTTGCATTAGTGTCTCATGCCGATGTAATCAAAATGATTTTGGCTCACTACATGGGCCTTGCTTTAGATTTGTATCAGCGTATTGTTGTAGATACGGCTTCAATATCTGAATTGTATATATCATATGATGGAGTGAAGGTGATTAGAATTAATCAAACAACTAAGGTATCTGTCAAATAGAGAATTTACTCTAATGTTAATTGAAATAAAACCAGCAGATCATTTGGTAGCTTCGTGTGTAGGAAAACCTGGTAATAGGACATTCTATATTCAAGCTGCTCAAGAAGATGAATTTCTCACAATTTTGTGTGAGAAATTTCAGGTGCAGCAATTGGCAGGTAGTATACGTCAATTTGTTAAGCAATTGAGTGAAAAACATCCTCATCTGGAGACTAGTGCTTTGATAGAGTCTGATCCTGACTTGAATCTTAGGCGACCGATTGAACCTTTGTTCCGTGTAGGTGAGATTGGTATAGGTTATGATGAGGAGAGTGAACTGATGGTTCTAATTGCTCAAGAATTGGAAACAGAAACACAAGAAGATAATCATCAAGATGAATCAGAGATGGT
>CAJWIA010000176.1 GCA_913040765.1 uncultured Anaerolineales bacterium
AACAGGCAGCCAAGATAAGTAAAAAAGATGTGTCTATTGTACCGACCAGAAGTATTCCGCAAGGAATTGCTGCAATGTTGGCTTTCGACCCGGACGAATCATTCGACAAGGTAATTGAATCTATGATTCTAAATTCCCAAGAAGTAAAGAGTGGTGAAGTTACTACTGCCACCCAGAGTACAACATGGAACAACCTTAAAATCAGTAAAGGGGAAATCATCGGTTTGCATGACAAGGAATTGGTTTGCGTAGCTGAACATCCATCTGAATGTGCTAAACAACTATTACTGACCATGGTCGACAATGATTCTGAGTTAATTACCCTATACTATGGCACTGATATCAGCATTGACGAAGCAGATATACTAAGTAGTAGTATTAAGTCAACATATTCTGATGTGGAAGTTGAGATATATTCTGGTGGTCAACCACTATATCATTACATTATATCTGTCGAATAAAAAACATTTATGAAAAAAACACGAATTGTCACAGATGGAAGTGTCCATTTTCCGGACCCAGAAATATCCAGAACGCACCGCATCAACATTGTGCCCTATTCTATTGATGTGAACAGCCGTACTATGACAGATGGTCTAGGTAATATCTCTCCAGAGAGATACTTAGATCATGTAGCAAAAAGCAATGCCAGACCTGAGGT
Source organism: uncultured Anaerolineales bacterium (assembly GCA_913040765.1). Taxonomy (GTDB): domain Bacteria; phylum Chloroflexota; class Anaerolineae; order Anaerolineales; family UBA11657; genus UBA11657. The sequence continues at coordinate 662 of CAJWIA010000176.1, forward strand.
GAGAGCACCAACTATCGACGATTTCACAGAATCTTTCAGAGCCCTTGAACGCTCAAAAACAGATATCCTCTGCCTATGTGCATCAAGACAACTAAGTGATGCTTGGAACAATGCAAAAAGCGCAGCCAACGTAGTGCAAGGAAAAATCAAGATAGTTGTAATAGACTCGTTGACAACTTCAATTGGGTTAGGTCTAATGATTGAAGCCGCCACTAATGCAATATCTTCAGGTGCTTCTCTAGAAGAAACAGCATATGTGGTTCGCAAACGTATTCCTAACGTTTATGGAATATTCTTCATGGAGTCAATGCAATACCTGCAATACGGCGGTTGGGTTGGACCAGCTCAATCGACTTTGGCTACCATGCTTGGGGTAAAACCAATCTTTGCTCTTGAGTCCGGAGGCTTTATTCCTTTCGAAAAAGTCCGCACTCGCACTCAAGCTTTGGAGCGACTTATGGAATTTGCAACAGAGTTTCCGGAAATAGAGCAGCTTACAGTACTACGTGGCAGAGCCCGTGTCGCTAGTGCTGCTCGCCAACTTCGCACACGACTAGGAGATCTATACCCGAATGCTAGAATTACAAATGCGATATTTGGTCCTATATTAGCAGCGTTAATTGGGCCTGATGGATTAGGCATAATTCTATGTGAACACGATTCTAGTAAGAAATTAGGAGAATGAGTACTGACAAAGACGTTCTTTTTAGGATATTGCAAACCGAAGCTGCGCGCGGACATGACAATAAAACCGTAATCGGCGGCATTAGCAAAATTGCTCCGCATTGGAAAACATCTGCTATCTCATCCGGATTAGACCCTGATACAATCAGCCAAGTGACTGATAAATTGAATCAATATTCAAATCTATCATTGTCTAACCGCGCACTCATGGCTGACGAATTGGCAGCTATATTGACTGCACACTACACTAATAACAAACATGGGCACAATACGCAAGATCAATTAACAAGTGATACCAAATCTGATCAGCATAATGCACCAAACAAATATAGCAGTACTGATGATGGATTTGATTTGGAAACACCTCTCACTGCACTTTCTGGAATAGGATCGAGCAACTCCAACAAACTCAAAAAACTTGGCTTGAATAATATTGGAGACGCTCTTTACCACTTTCCACATCGTTATGTCGACTATTCATCATTAAAGTCGATTAAACATGTGCAATATGGCGACGAAGTGACAATCCTAGCAAAAGTCAAGCAAACAAGACAACGCAAAACACGTGGCGGCAAATTTAGTGTTGTTGAGGTTGATATCACTGATGGAACTGGCACCATTGTTTGCAATTGGTTCAACCAACCCTGGCTAGAAAAACAGTTGAGTCCAGGCAAAGAAATACAGGTGTCTGGACGTGTAGATGTTTATCTTGGTAAAAAGGTGATCTCAAGCCCTGATTGGGAATCAGTAGACACACAATCTATTCATACTGGTCGTATTGTACCTATATACCATTTGACAAAGGGTATAACAGCAAAAACCATGCGTAACTGGATGTATAAAATCGTAAACGCCATAGCAGATACGATCCTTGATCCACTTCCTAAAGAAATGCGTACGAGACTGCAATTGCCTGATGCTAAAGATGCTTTACGATGTATCCATTTTCCAGATTCACAAAAGCAACTTCAATCTGCACAAAGACGCATATCTTTTGCTGAATTGCTGATATTACATGTCAGCATGCGAATGAGAAAATCGGCGAATCGGAAAATGACCGGGAAACAAATATTTCTAGATGATTCCTGGCTGCAAGCGGCTATAGCATCGCTACCATTCACTCTAACCAAAGCACAAATGAGAGTAGTTGATGAAATATTAAATGACATCTCTAGGTCAAACTCAATGTCTAGACTGGTCCAGGGCGATGTCGGCTCTGGTAAAACAATAGTTGCGGCTTTAGCATTAGCTGCAATCACAAAAAGTGGTGCCCAAGCTGCTCTAATGGCTCCTACCAGTATCCTTGCGGAACAACATTATAAAAGTATTTGTAGTGTGCTGACTGGCATTCCGGACTTGAATTTAGGAGGCGATGATACACCTTACATCAGACTGCTCTTAGGTAGCACCTCAGATGCAGAACGTACCGAAATTGCAAATGGGCTGCAAGATGGATCTATCAAAATTCTAATTGGAACCCATGCCCTAATACAAGATTCGGTTCAATTCTCTAATCTAACTCTTGCTGTGGTAGACGAGCAACATCGCTTTGGGGTAGAACAACGAGCCGCATTGCGTGGTAAAGGTGATGAACCGCACTTGATGGTAATGACGGCTACTCCAATTCCTAGATCACTAGCTTTAACACTTTATGGTGATTTAGACTTGAGCATCATAGATGAATTACCACCAGGACGTAGACCAGTGGAAACACGAGTTGTTTACCCGCCACAACGTAAAGATATGTACAATTTTATATCGGCACAAATCAAAAATGGCGGTCAAGCATTTATGATTTATCCTATTATAGAAGAATCTGATACCCTGCAAGTAAGAGCAGCTGTAAAAGAACACAAAAGACTCCAAAATGAGGTTTTTTCAGAATTCCGAGTGGGGCTATTACATGGCAAGATGAAAGCAGACGATAAATATCATGAAATAACCAACTTTCGCAATGGTGATATAGATATCTTGGTGTCCACTACTGTAATTGAAGTAGGTGTTGACATACCTAATGCATCTATAATGGTTATCGAAAATGCTAACAGGTTTGGACTGGCACAGTTACATCAGTTAAGAGGAAGGGTAGGACGTGGTGAACACAAATCTTACTGCCTACTTGTCGCAGAAGAAAAAAAGGAATTGTTTGCAGAAAACAACAAAAGTACAAATGACCGACTAAAAATAATGGAATCTACAACAGATGGGTTTGTTTTAGCCGAGAAAGACCTGCAATTACGGGGGCCCGGAGATTTCTTAGGTACTCACCAGACCGGCTTCTCATTTCAACTAGCCAATCTAAGCGATATGGCACTGATACAATTAACTCTTAGTGAGGCTGAAACTTTGCTTAATAAGGACCCTGAGTTAAACATGCCTGAACACTCGTTGCTAGCTAATGTAATATTCAATAATGCCCAAAACTATATGACCAAAAGGAGT
>CAJWIA010000177.1 GCA_913040765.1 uncultured Anaerolineales bacterium
CCTTGACGCTCCATACCATTAAATGCATTTTGTAATGAGTTAGGAAATTCTCCTGTTGTTAATACTTGATATCGACGCAAATCAACTATATCGAACATAGGCTCATTACCTACAGGACAGATATCTATACATGCACCACACGTGGTGCACGCCCAAAGAGCCGAGCTACTAATAGCATTATTAAGCAAAGGTTCAGTAGATTCGCCTGCAGCAATTGCAGCCATATCTATATTTATCATATGTCTTTTGTTGATTTCCAAGGCTGCTGGAGAGAGATCCTTACCTGTGACATAAGCTGGACAGACATCTTGACATCGATTGCACATGATGCAAGCAAAGGCATCAATTAATTGTGATTGACCTAATTGCTCAATTCTTTGCACCCCTAATTCTTGAATATCTTCATCTTCAAAATCAATTGGTGGCAATGCGCCAAGCGAAGTTCTCTTGGGTTTTAACAAGTGATTGATGGGTGCTGCAATCAGATGTATATGTTTACTCAATGGAAAATAAGGTATGAAAACCAGAATGCTACCAATACTTATCCACCACCCAATATGTTCCAAAGCAATTAAAGTGTCAAGGCTAAAATACGTCAAATTGATAGACAACATCGATGCAAAAGGCTGCCAAACATCTTGACCATGTAAAGCAATACCTGCGCTCACACTAGCAAGCCGAAAACCTACATGTAAAAGTATAAAAAGATAAACAACGAGTGAGTCATTTCTGATACGAGTCTTAACTCCTGATTGCAACATAACATTCGGTGCAAAATCTAATTTCTGCGATCGTACAACAAATCTTCTGGTAAAGAAATATATCACTGATATTAGTATGAACAGAGTTACTATATCTGCACCAAGACGATACAATCCACTTAATAGTCCTGTCGCTTCATATTGCATCCTGGGGATAAAACCATACATAAGATCTCCGACATTAACCAAGATATAGTATAAAAAACCCCAAACTATCAAAGCATGCAATATACCTGTCACCAGCCGTGTACGCAAAACAGGTCGCTGCATGATTAATATCACTAATGACCGCCAAATACGTAATAGTAATCCATCTAGTTCGAGATCTGGATTGCCGCGTCTTATGACACCAAACAACAAGCGGAAATTACGCCAGCTAAAAGCGAATGAAACCGCGATTAAAATAATAAATAGTAGTTTTTCTGTTAGGCTGAGAATAAAGCACCGCGCTTATTTAACATAACAATTACTGAGTCCTAAGTTCTGATTCTATAACCGCCATAAATGCTTCAAGTGGTTGTGCTCCAACCAAGGGACGCCCATTCACAAAAAAAGTAGGAGTGCCCGTCACTCCTAAATCTCTCCCCACATTAAAATCGTCATTTACCCTACCGCGAAACTTGCCAGAACTGTAACATTTCTCAAATTCACTAATATCCAAATTAATCTTATCAGCCAAATTAATATATAGATTGTCGCTCAAAGCTGTCTGGTTCCGAAAGATACCATTATGAAATTCCCAAAATTTGTTCTGTTCAAAAGCACATTGTGCTGCCTCGGCTGCGAACCTAGCTTCCGGATGAATGTTGTCCAAAGGAAAATCTCTATAGCAAAATCTTATCTCGTCTGGATAAGCTTCCAGAAGAGGCACTAGAGTAGCATCGACAAACCTTGCACAATAATGACACTCAAAGTCACTAAATTCGACAATTGTTATCGGCGCGCTTTGAGGACCTATACAGGGATCATCAGTACTTGTAACATCAAACCTCTGTATCTGACCAACAACATTTTCCGCCTCAACAGTTTCTATTTTGTCTTGTACCGTTTCATCACTTTGAGAACCATAATCATCTATTTGTCCCCAAAACAAATACCCAACAGCAAGGCCACATACAAACATTACTGGTGCAAGGGCTAAATAAAAGTGGCTCCGTTTGAACGTAATAGTGTCACCAGTTTCGCTACTTGGTTCACTATTTGGTATTGAATGATCTGTTTCTATACTCATACTAGATATTCTCTGTGATGGATTGTCTCATGCAGCAGTTGCGATGGCAAGTTGCTTAATTTGTTAACGATCACTGCGGTTTTGACCGGCAATTATGTGTAAACATCTCCCCACATATTATATTTTCACACTCAAACACATGATTCTCCGATAAAAACCAAACACTAGGTTGCATTGACCATTCAGGCAACACATAGTTACATATGAATATATTTACATATATTACAGCAACACCTAGACACTATTACAAATAAATATCGCTGTAAATCAATGTATGATAAACTGATTGTGCATCGAGGATATAAGTAATGAAAGTACATACTAAAACAATTTCTATCAGTTCTTCGGGCAACCTAGATGCTCATGATATTACTAATCAAGCAGCAAACTTAATACAAATCTCATCTCACACTAACGGCACAATCACACTCTTCACACCGTCTTCTACCTCAGGAATAACAACAATTGAATTTGAAGATGGGTGTCTAAAAGATATTAAAAGACTGTTCGATGAGCTAGCCGATTCCGATAAATATTATGCTCATAACGAAAGATGGCATGATGGTAATGGACACGCACACGTATGCGCTGCCCTTTTAGGACCATCCATTACAATACCTTTCTTGGATAAACATATGACACTAGGTATTTGGCAGCAAATTGTATTTATCGATTTTGACAACAAACCTCGTCAACGGGAGATAATTGCACAGATTGTCGGGGACTAGCTACAAGAAGCATTACTAAAGTCTAACCCACACCACCTACTAACCTCCACATCTGTGCTACAAAAAATGTTATTGTAAGACCCATTACAACCGGCAACAAGGAAGATATAAGGGTCCATTTTACGCTACCGGTTTCTTTGTATATCGTATGAATTGTCGTACTACATGGATTGTGAATCAAGCTAAATAACATAAGATTAACGGCTGTCAGTAGTGTCCAACCTCCAGCCTGAAACACAGCTAAACTTCCTTCTAGAGAATCAAGCTCAAACATTACACCCGCACCTGATCCAAATGAATCCATACGGGACGATAGCACAGTAAGCATCAGAATAGTAGGGATAATAATTTCATTTGCAGGAATTGCTAAAATGTAAGCCAATAAAATTACCCCATTTAAACCAATGAGAATACCAAAAGGATTTAGATATTCAACTATGTGTTCAGCAATACTTAAATCACCCATCAATACATTTGAACTTGTCCATATTAGAGCACCAGCAGGTACAGCCCATAATACAGCTCTCCATAGAACAGGTAATGTTCTATCGATAATAGAAGTGTATATTGTCTGTAATATACGTGGTGGACGATAAGGAGGAAGTTCCATACTGAAAGTTGATACCTCTCCCTTTAAAACTGTCCTGGAGAGACCCCAAGACACTGCAAACGTTAGAACAATGCCTAATAATGCTATTATCACAACCGCTAATGCTGAAATGATACCGGCCAAATGTGCTGGAACCAGGGCTCCAATGAATACAGTGGCAACCAATATTTGAGTTGGCCATCGTCCATTACATAAAGCAAAGTTGTTAGTTATTATTGCAATTAGTCTTTCACGAGGACTATCAATTATACGTGTAGCTATTACGCCAGCTGCATTACATCCCCATCCCATAGCCATACTCAGTGCTTGTTTCCCATGCGCACCACTGCGGCGAAACATATTGTCTAAATTAAAAGCTACTCGCGGAAGATAACCAAGGTCTTCCAACAAAGTAAACAATGGGAAGAAAATTGCCATGGGCGGAAGCATCACACTAATCACCCATCC
>CAJWIA010000178.1 GCA_913040765.1 uncultured Anaerolineales bacterium
ACAGTATGCTGTATAAGTCTCGCTCGCCGCTGCCAGATTTACGCCGCGTCATGGTAATGCCAATCAGGGGGCGAGGCATTAGATCTGGCTCCAAGCAAAGAAAAACGGGCGCGAAACCTGTCGTCTCCACTTCCTGCCTGTAGCCGGACTTATCACTTCAATTGGTTTTTTAGTGATAATATTGTCACCCATGAGCGCCCTCTTTTGCCTGTGAAATGTTCCTATTTTATAATAGGAACACATTAACAACAAACAAAAAGGCGGGCTATGCAGAAGGTGGAACTTCTACACAGCCCTATCCAACCACTGTGATAAGGACAGCGAAAGGAATGCGAGAATTCTACCAGACCTTCGCCCTTGAGCGTAGGTCTTTTTTGTATTCTATAAAAGCCGTAACAAATAGCTAAAAGCTGGAATAATGCCTACATAGTTCCCAAAAAAAGTTGGGCGAGGCCGCACTTGTCGACCCATTAGCGGTGGGTGTATAGTATACCTATGCCAGATTTCACTAGCGAGGAAGTACGTGAACTAGCGCAAAAGCTAGTAGGTGCAGATTTACATGGTTTAGATCTACGTGGAACTAATCTGCGTGGGGCTAATCTGTACGGAGCTGACCTAAATAAGGCCAATCTAAACGGTACTGACCTAAGTCAGGCAATCCTGCGTGGAGCTAACCTACGTGGAGCTATACTGCGTGGAGGTGCCCTATGTGGAACAAACCTAAGCGAGGCCGACCTGACCGGAGCAATCCTAAATGGTGCCGATTTGAGTCGGGCATACTTATATTCGGCTAAATTGCCCAACGCTAACCTGAGTGAGGCCAACTTGCGTGAGACTGAACTGAACGGTGCCAACCTGAGCGGCTCTATTCTGAGGATGACTTACCTGTTTAAGGCCAAATTGCAAGAAACCAACTTATATAAGACTAAATTTAGCAAGGCTAACCTGCGCGAGGCCGACCTAACTAGGGCCAATCTGACTGGAGCTGATTTTAATGAGGCTATCTACAACAAACTCACAAAGTTTCCCGACGGATTTGACCCAGAAGCAGCAGGAATGGTGCTAAGATCCTAAGGCTTCCTTTTGAAGACCTAACAATGGGTGTATAGTAAGATATGACGATATCTAAACCTAGAATATGGCTTAATCGAACTTTAGTTTTCAAACGCAAATTCATCAAAATAAAAAATCAAAACTTAGATATTACATTGACAGGTTTATTATGACTAATACAAGCAAAAAAGATCAGATCAAAAAAGCCAACCTGCTCCGCGACCTCCATCATGGGGATGCTCCCTTGGTACTACCAAACATCTGGGACCCTGGATCTGCAGTATTTGTTGCAAATGCCGGATTTCCAGCAATAGCGACCGCAAGTGCAAGCGTTGCCTGGGCACTCGGGCGGCCCGATGGCGAAAAACTTGCTAGGAGAGAAATGCTGGAAGCTGTCTCTCGTATCGCTACACGCGTACAACTCCCAGTCACGGCTGACATGGAGTCTGGATATGGCACAACACCCGCCGATGTAGCTGAAACAGTGACCAAGACCTTAGAGGCCGGTGCAGTTGGTATTAATTTAGAAGATGGCATCTCCTATGCAACGGGTACCGTTTTTGAATTGTCAGATGCTATAGAACGCATCACTGCGGCCCGCATTGCATCCGATGCTTCAGGCGTTAATCTAGTCATCAATGCCCGTACCGATGTATATTTTGGTAAGCAAAGATCAATCGCAGAAAAGTTCGAAGAAGCCGTGGCACGTGCTAACGCATACTTATCAGCTGGTGCTGATTGCGCATTCGTCATAGCAGTTAGAGATGCTGCCGTAATTGCAGAACTGGTGCGGGAAATTCGCGGCCCTGTCAACATTGTTGCCGGCTCGCCCGGTCTGGACATCAACACTCTTACACGCCTTGGAGTGAAACGAATTTCGATGGCTGGCGGTTTGGCGCGCAACGTTTTCGGAGGATTAAAGGCTGCGCTCGAAGAAGTCCATGATAATGGTACTACTGAATTCCTAAAGAATAGTCTGGGCCATTTGGATCTGAATCGTCTCTTTTCAGATCCAAATTAGGGAAATTACCAACTCAAACACTCTCAAAGAAATCTATTTCTCTCAGCGTCTAGAAAGCGCATTGGCAGATGCATCATGAATATTATACTTACTGCTGACGAGATTTATTCGCTACCAATCAACTATTACGTACGTATATCAAAAAATAGATAGGTAAAAGTGTCATAAACTATTTATATCACGTAGAAGCTATGAGCCACCTCACAAGTTTATCTAATTGGAAGAGGATTTCCAATTCTCTTGGGTCGTCGTGACATTCTAGGATTTGTTGCATATATTTCATGATATTAGATATCACCGACAGTTATGTCATCGCCCACTAATTCGAACCTCACCTTAATCACACCTTGTCTAAAGCTTGGACTAGATCGTCTATCAAATCAACCGAATCTTCTATCCCAACCGCCAATCTTACTAAATTATCCTTGATACCTAGTTCAGATCGTTCTTCAGGCTCAAGGTCATAGTACGACATTATAGCCGGTTGCTCAATAAGCGATTCCACCCCTCCAAGACTAGGTGCAATATACGGAATCCGAACGGCATCCACAATTTTACCTGCCGCGTCGCCGCCACCTTTCACCTCAAAACTCACAACACCACCACATCCCATCATTTGCTGATTAGCAATCTGGTAGTCAGGATGAGATCGTAACCCTGGGTACCAAACTCTATCCACTTTCGAGTGTGCTTCCAAGAATTTCGCTACGCTCTGGCCATTTTCATTATGTCGCGATACGCGCAATCCAAGAGTTTTCAAGCCCCTAATCAATAATGATGCCTGTTCAGGAGCTAATATAGATCCCACTGTTCCAAGCAACTGCCGTACAATCCCTACCAAATATTCTCGACCGCAAAGAGCTCCTGCAAGTATATCGTTATGACCTGCCAAATATTTGGATCCCGAGTGTACTACTAAATCGACACCATACTTCAATGGTTGCAAATTCAGCGGAGTGGCAAAAGTGGAATCAATCACACTTAGTATATTATTTCGTTTTGCGATATCCGAAAAACGCTCGAGATCTATACAGCGCAAATAAGGATTAGTCGGGGATTCAGAAAATATCATCTTGGTTTCAGGCCTTATAGCTTCTTCCAAAGCCTGATAATTTCCCACGGGCACAACACTACAAGTAACACCGAATCTTCTAAACACATCTACACATAATTGGTGCGACCGCCTATACGACTCCTCCGTTACAATCAAGTGCTGTTCGGCCCCTAGAAATGCCAGGAGCAGCGTTGTTATAGCCGCCATACCGGACCCGAACAGTGCACATTCATCTGCTCCTTCCAATGATGCAATCCGTTTTTCAGCTGCCCTAACTGTTGGATTCCCATTCCGGCCATACTCTATTCGGGAATCATCTATACCCAATAATGTGCGGTCCATATATTCACGCAGATCATTAGTATCAGCAAAAGTATAAGTAGCATTCTGAACTATTGGATCTATTAGTGAGTTATACGCTTTCACTCGAAGTGCACCATCATGTACTGCACGTGTTGAATTGCATTTATTCAATTTAGTATCATCATTCATATGTATCGCTCCATGTAACTCCCATACAAGTAACTCCCGTATAAAAAAACCTGGTCTGGCAGACCAGGTACAATTGCTAGTTGTATTCTCATCT
>CAJWIA010000179.1 GCA_913040765.1 uncultured Anaerolineales bacterium
AAGATGGTTGGCAATGTAGAGATTCCTCAAGATGCATTTATGGCAGTGCTACGAGTAAGAGATTGACAATGGATAAAAGGAAAAGCGTAGTTATCGGTGCCGGACCAGCGGGGCTCACTGCAGCGTGGGAATTGATAAAAGCCGACGTGGAAGTTGCGGTTTTTGAAAAATACAATCTGGTGGGAGGAATTGCCAGGACTGAAGAATATAAAGGTTACAGATTTGATATCGGAGGACACCGGTTTTTTACTATGGTTCCCGAGGTTGAAGAGCTGTGGCATGAGTGGATGCAGGAGGAATTTGTAGTGCGACCCCGTAAATCTAGAATCTTATACCGGGGAAAATTCTTTGATTATCCGTTAAGGGTTTTTAATGCGTTAAGCGGGCTTGGCATAATTGAAAGTGTACGAATCGTGATTAGCTATGCTATGGCGCAGATTATTCCTTACAAAAAGGAGGAAAGTTTTGAGCAGTGGGTAGTAAACAGATTTGGTAAGCGATTATACGAGATATTTTTTAAGACATATACGGAGAAGGTGTGGGGTATAAAGTGTACGGATATACGAGCCGAATGGGCTGCGCAGCGTATAAAAGGCTTGACTCTTCCAACAGCAATAAAGAATGCCTTGTTCCCTCCGCGAGGTGAAGTTATCAAAACACTCATCAAGGAATTTCATTACCCGACTTTGGGTCCGGGTATGATGTGGGAAAAAGTAACAGAGCTCGTACGCGAGGCAGGTGGTTGTGTTGAAATTGGATCCGAGGTTATACGCATTGTCAGGAATGAAGACAGTGTAAATGGCGTTGATATCAATGGTCCAGCCGGGCCAAGACATATAGAGGGAACTGACTTTTTCTCTACAATGCCACTTAACGAACTAATTAATTGTATAGACCCTGCTCCGCCGGAGGAAGTTGTTGAGGCAGCTAATGGTCTGCGATATAGGGATTTTCTGACTGTTGTGCTTATACTTGATATAGCCGACGTATTTGACGATAACTGGGTGTACATTCATAGTCCTGATGTGAAGGTGGGACGTATACAGAACTTCAAGAACTGGAGTGGTGATATGGTACCCGATGATAGCACAACAAGTCTTGGTCTAGAATACTTTTGTAATGAAGGAGATGGGTTATGGAACATGTCCGATACCGAACTGTTAGAATTGGGTACTATCGAGATTGAACGGATTGGTTTAGCTAATAAGGCCAATGTCCTTGATGGAGTAGTAGTGCGTCAACAAAAAGCATATCCAGTATATGACGCTGTTTACGGGCCCCTTCTTGCTACTGTGCAAGAATGGGTGTCTGGGCTTAGTAATTTTCATACTATAGGAAGGAATGGACTGCACAAGTATAACAATCAAGATCATTCGATGCTGACCGCTATCATGGCGGTGAAAAATGTTGTTGCAGGCCAGACCAATGATGTGTGGTCTGTCAACACTGATCGGTCATATCACGAGGAAGTCCGTATACCTCGCAGTGGAGGCGAACCTGTTGATATTCTTGAAGCGTGATAAAAATACTAATTAGAAGTTATAGCAGCAGTTGGCTTTCGAACAATCTAAAGAAACTTGGGATGATTGCGGTTGTTGCAGTCTGTATATTGAGTAGAGGATCTCATGTTGCATGGGATGGTCTACATCAAACGCATCCGGACGAAAGATATATAAATTTAGTAGCTACGAGTATAGAATTTTTCGGCACAACGAATGATGGATATGACGCTGGGTCGAGTCTGAACCCATTTTACTGGCCTGATAGTAAGACTACTAGCGGCATAGAGATACCGCGCGGCGAACCGAGATTGTTTGCCTATGGACATGCGCCACTCTATCTGCGCGTTGTTGTGGCAAAAAGTTTGGCTTATTTTGGTAAATCCCTAGATGATATTGACAATTATGTACTAAGGCACCTGTTCCTTACAGGTGATAGCTTAGAGATTTTACAAATGGTGGTTGTTGGACGCTATGTGTCCGTATTGGCTGACTGCATTACGCTGTTGATGGTCTACTTGATTGGAAAGAAATTGAATGGCGAATTAACCGGGTTTATTTCGGCCGGCTTATTCGCGGTGACTGTACAGTTTATTCAACAGGCGCACTTCGGCACTTTCGATTCGTTACTCACTACTGCAGTTACTGTGGTGCTTTGGATTTTGGTGTTGTATGTAGGTTCAAAAAAATTGAAACACTTAAATTTTGCAGGTGGCGCTATTGGTTTAGCAGTTGGTATTAAGGCGAATGCGGTACTTTTAGTACTGCCTGCTTTCACGGCAATACTGTGCTGTGAATTAATTCGGGTTGAAGGGGTGAAGCTTGGTGTTGGGCGTCGCCTATTTCAGGTTTGGATTGTGCCGAGTCTATGGGCATTAGGAGCGTTTATCTTATGTAATCCATACGCATTAATTGAATGGCAAGAGTATCTCGGCAATATCGCTCTACAATCTTATATGGTAAGAGGCTTAGTAGATTGGCCGTTTATTTTGCAGTATAAAGATACTGCGCCTTATATTTATCACATTATTGAACAAGGGAGCTGGACGATTGGCTGGCCACTAACAGTTTTTATGTATGGCGGTACATTAGCTCTTGGGATACAAGTCGGATCAAGATTACGTCTTAAGGAAATTGACGACGGCGTTGTTCGACAGTTGGTTCTCTTGAGTTGGGTTGTGTGTTATTTTGTGCTCATCGGTGGACTTCATGTGAAATATCCGCGATATATGCTTCCGATAATTCCTGTTCAAATAATTTTTGCAACTAGTATGTTGGTTAGACTTGCGAAAACATCTGTTGCCTACGGATTGCCTATACTCCTGGTTGTAGTGGGCACCACGACAGTTTATGCAATGGGGTATGTAAGTATGTATGAAAAACCTCACCCCTGGATTGTCGCTTCCAACTGGATGTATGAAAACGCCGAGATAGAGGAGACCGTTCTGACTGAAAAATGGGATCACCCACTACCACTAAAACAGATCAGACAGGCAAATAGTTTGATGTTTAGAGATCAGTACGGTTCTGTGGCTTTGGGTTTAGCTGATTTGCCCGACACGGCAAGTAAATTTGAGTCTATTGCGCAGAATGTTATGAAAGCTGACTACATAATTGTGGCTAGTAATAGAAATTATGGTCCAGTGTTATCAAACCCAGATATGTTCCCGTACAGTATGAGGTATTACCAAAGTTTGTTCGATGGTACGCTAGGCTATACATTGTTGCTTGCAGAGACACGACATCCGAACTTTGCAGGAATATCTCTAAGAGGGAATTCCATTGTATCGGCGGGTATCGACCTCAAAGACAATCAAAAATATTTCGACACTACTCATAGACTAGGAAGTGCGGATGAAAGTTTTACGGTCTACGATCACCCATTAGTGCTTGTATTTCACAATCAATCCAAGCTAGGATATGACCAGATGATGGAAGTAATAGTTGGTAAAGAGTGACTAATGTGTAGTGTGGCTATAGCTCTGGACCTGCAGTAAAGTTTTTGTCTGTGGCTGAACCTAGAAGATAGTTTAGTAGAATGGAATCCGTAAGATGCTCTACTGGCGCCCGATCGTCTGTAAATATCATGTCGCTCGGCTGTGTAGGCACAAGGTTATTGATTGCCTTGGCGAGCATCAATGGTAGCAGTGCGTGAACATTTTGGCCCAGCGATGATAGGTTTTGTTGTAGGTTATTGGCGGATGTTGTT
>CAJWIA010000180.1 GCA_913040765.1 uncultured Anaerolineales bacterium
AGCTTGAAAAGTTAGCAGCTGTTCTTTTAGATTAGCTGTGTTAAGCAGAGCATCCGCTTCTTGCTTTTTCAGTTGTGATAGTTTGTGTTGCTGTTCTTCAGACTGAGATTGAGCTTCAGTGAATTGATGTCGAGCTTTATCTCGCTCTATCATTAACTCTTTTCTATTAGACTCTGCTTCCTGCATTTTGCTGCTATGTAGTTCAAGGTTGGTTCTAAATGAAATTAGTTCGGATTCGATTGTGTCTCGTTGTTGTTTGATGTTACGAGCACGTTCCTCTGCTACAGCAATTTCTCGATAGTGAGATTGGTAGTTTTCGTGTAGTTTAGCGGCTTCGTTATGCCATTTTGTTACCTGAGAACGTTTTGCTGCTACTTCCTCTCTATGTTTCGCAATTTTTTCTACTTGAGCTTCTTGCTCTTCCCAAAGTTCCGACAATTCTTTCTTGCTGTATTCCAGTTGTTTCAGTGATTGAGCATATGTATCCTGTGAGTTTTGCCAGTGATAGCCATACCAAGTTCGTAGTAAATGATGTAAGTCTTGTTGTACTTGTTTGAAATCTCGTGCTCGGCGTGCTTGTCTATCTAGCGCGCGCAAACGTGGTCGTATTTCAGCCAGTATATCTGATACTCTTTCTACATTACGTTGTGTCTGGTCCAACTTGCGGATGGCATCTTCTCTTTTTTGTCGATACACACCTATTCCAGCTGCTTCTTCGAATAGTTTTCTGCGTTCGCCTGCTTTGATGGAAAGTGCGGTATCTACTAATCCTTGTCCAATAACTGTGTATGTGCGTTGTGCTAGTCCCACTGTCCCCAAAAGATCAGTTACATCGCGCAAGCGTGTTTTTTGGCCATTTATCAAATATTCATTTTGACCGTCTCTATAGGCTCGTCTTGTTAGACTTACTTCAGCAAAATCAATTGGCAACCAACCATCTGAGTTGTCAAACACTATTGTTGCAGAGGCCATGCTAGCTCGAGATCGTTCTTCGGATCCCGAGAAGATCATGTCTGCAGTTTTGCGGCCGCGCAAAAGCGAAAA
Organism: uncultured Anaerolineales bacterium; assembly: GCA_913040765.1. Classification (GTDB taxonomy): domain Bacteria; phylum Chloroflexota; class Anaerolineae; order Anaerolineales; family UBA11657; genus UBA11657. Next base: position 1,045 of record CAJWIA010000180.1, read on the forward strand.
AGATTGTTCTCCAAGAACCCAACGTACCCCATCGGCTATGTTGCTTTTTCCTGATCCATTAGGTCCAACGATGCAAGTGACGTCACCAAATTCAATATTGGTATTTGCAGCGAAGGTCTTGTAACCTTGAAGTTCAATCCGTGTCAAGCGTCGTATCATGTTCTGATTACGATATTATATAGGAGATATATATGATGTTACGTCGTTTTCTAAGGACAATATTAGAGCATACAAGTTCATGTTAAAGCTATTTTTAATACAGCATTGTTGTCGTCTATTACATGTCCATAGGCTTTGCGATCTATACGACGTAATAATCCGGTCAAAACCTTCCCAGTTCCTATTTCTACAAAATTATCAACTCCTTTGCCAAGTAAATATTCGATAGTTTCCCGCCAACGTACTGGCGAAGTAAGTTGGTCGCCTAATTCTTTCTTTATTTTGTCTGGAGTATCTATATTGGTCACTCCAACATTTCCTATTACTTTAGTGTTAGGTCTACCGAATAAAATGGAGTTCACAGTATTATTGTAGTCATCTGAGACGTAACTCATTAGAGGTGAGTGAGCTGCAATAGAAATTGGTAGGCGTATAGCTTTACCAGAATCAGTATTGACCACAAGATCAATTGCTTTGTCTAAAGCAATATTATTACCTGATATTACCAGTTGCCCCGGACAATTATCATTTGCGACTTGAACATAAAGACCGGTTTCTTCGCTAGCCTGTTTACAGATCTGTACAAGTCTTATACTGTCCATTCTTAAGATAGCTGCCATACCTCCAGGATTGTTTGCGCCAGCTAATTTCATTAGGCGTCCTCGTTCTCTTACTAGTTTGAGACCATCTTCAAAACTCATTGCTCCCATTGCCGCTAAAGCACTAATTTCTCCTAATGAATGTCCAGCAGCGAATGCGGGGATGAACTCACCTAGTGTTTCTTGCAAGACTGTCAGGCCTGCTATACTGCAGGTGTACAAGGCTGGCTGAGTATTATAGGTGTCATCGAGTTTATCTTTTGGACCTTCCCAGCATATGTTACTTAGGTTAACTCCAAGTATCTTGTCGGCTGTGGCGAAGATTTTCTTTGCGCTTGGATAATTCAAAGCCAAATCGTAGCCCATACCGATACTCTGGGACCCTTGTCCTGGAAACACGAATGCTGTTGTATCTGGATTGAGCATATTCAAACAAAAAGGCCGTTCTCATGACGGCCTCTAAAACCCTTCACTAAAAGTTGAACTAGCGTTCAACCTCTAATATTGATCGTCCTCCATAGTGTCCACAATGTTCGCAAATACAGTGCGACATGTGCAACTCACCACAATTTGCGCACACAGCAAGTGGTTTTGAACGTAATGCGTCATGGGCGCGTCTACGGTTACGACGACCTTTAGAATGTTTGCGTTTAGGTAGCGGAGTCACTATATTATCCTCATTATTCCTAACTTCATATAATTCTCAAAACAAAAATAACTGTCAAGATTATAAAGGTAGAGCGAATACTCTGTCAAGCTGACTTGTCCTCTGGAGGTGGTTCCTGAGTGTCCTCAGGAACCTGTAATACCTGTATTCCATTACGAACTTGTTTGACTATACTAAGTAAATGTCTTTCCATAAGGCTAAATTTGTCAATGACATATTTATCTGCATCAGCATATATCTTTGCTGATTGTCTGTGAGCATCATCTACAATTTCCTTAGCACGGGTGTGAGCATCTTTAGTAATCTGGTCCTTATCTAAAATCATTTGACTTTCTGCTTTAGCTAGTTGTTTGATGCGTTCCGCTTCTTCTTGTGCTTGAGCAAGTTGACGGTCCCTTTCAGCAGTGACCTTTTGCGCTTGTTTCACAATATCAGGTACTGACACTCGCATCTGATCTATAATATCTATTAATTTTTCTTCGTCGAGTAATAATTTGCGTGACAAAGGCAGCGTACGTGATTCGCGCACTACATTTTCCAGACGGTCTACAAAGTGCAAAATATCCATGAGTTCTCACTCCACAGTTAGTGCATATTAATTGGTTGCATGATTATTTTACACGTCTTCTCATTTAGTATAGTCTTGAGCAAGCTTTTTTTCCAAAGCGTCTAGTACGAAATCGGGCACCATGGAGCTTACATCACCACCTAATGCAGCAATTTCACGGACTGTACTTGAACTTAGAAAAGTATGCTGCTCGCTAGTGATTAGTGATACTGTATCTATGTTATGTCCTAGACGACGGTTAGCAAGAGCCATGCGGAATTCATATTCGAAATCAGAAAAAACTCGTAGGCCCCTTAGTATTATTTTTGCATCAACAGAATTGCAGAAATCGACTGTGAGCCCATCGTAACTCTTGATTATTACATTATCTGCTTTTAGAAATGCTTCTTGCACTAGTTCTATCCTCTCGTTCCTTGAAAAAAGCAAATCTTTCAATGGGCGATTGTATACAGCAACTATTACTTCATCAAATAGGGCACATCCGCGTTTGACAATGTCAATGTGCCCATAATGTATTGGATCGAATGTACCCGGAAATACTGCTTTCAGTGCCATGTCAGGAACTCCTTTTGGTCATATAGTTTTGGGCATTATTGAATATTACATTAGCTAGCAAAGAGTGTTCAGGCATGTTTAACT
>CAJWIA010000181.1 GCA_913040765.1 uncultured Anaerolineales bacterium
TTAATTCCTATTGGCAGAGCAGCTGATCCTAGCGAGATTGCAGAGGTTGTTGCGTTTCTTGTATCTCCTCTCAACACTTATATGACTGGCGCAATTGTGCCGGTAGCAGGTGGAGAATAGATATATAAAGAGGTGCTTGTAGATTGTTTATGATAAAGACACCTAGCAAGTTAGGTATAGATATAGCTTTAAATGCTTATCGGGAGAATGCAGCAGTAGAAAGATCTCGTTTTGTAAATCTATTGATGTCTAAAGATAACGAGCAGACCAATGCTGATTTTCAGATACTTATACAAAAATATTTGTTTTGATCTAATGTTCATGTTGTAACTGAACGAGTGGACTGAAATGATATTGATTGATCATAATACAAACCTATAAGATCACATACGTGCGTGTTAGGTTGTTGGTTGGTATCACATAGATCGAATCGGGAGTGTTAAATTGTTAGATAGGATAGTGAGAATAGTCAAGAGAATAGTCAAGAGAATTGTTACGAATGTAGCGAAGCGCGTCATCAATGTTTCCGAGGTGTATTCGTGTAATGTTAGAAATCATATTATCTTACTTGATGTTGATTCAAACATTGAACAGTATCGAGCTATAACCTATATTTCCAAAGAACCTGAGACCTTAGACTGGATTGAACGTTATTTTGCTCATGGTGATGTAATGTATGATGTAGGAGCTAATATTGGTTTGTACTCTTTATTTGCAGCTAAATATTTAGGGGGAAACTGTAAAATATTTGCGTTTGAGCCGGAAGCGCTTAATTACGCGAAGTTGAATGTAAACGTACATCTTAACAAACTTACAGGAAATATTGTACCTTGTTGTTTGGCGTTAACCGATGAGGTACACTTTGATAACTTTTATTTGAACCCTAACAATTTCGAAGAAGTAAATGCTGATCACAATCTAACTGCTGGTTCCGCTTTACATAGTTTTGGGGTTTCAGAAGATTATCTTAATGAATCGTTTCACCCATTTCATGTACAAGGTATGATGGGCGTATCACTAGATCACTTGTGGCAAGAATGGGGTCTCGATTTTCCTAATCATATAAAGATCGATGTGGATGGACTTGAGGAAAAAATTATATCAGGTGGTTCGCAGACTTTATTAGATAGACGTCTTAAGTCAGTATTGATAGAGGTTTCTAGTGAAGATATTGCGCGCAGTCCTATTGTCCAAAAATTGACTGACGAAGATTTTGAGCAAGTAAATGATTTTGAATTACATTCCAGCGTCTCTCTCAAAGGTACTAAGTTTGAGAACACTGTGAACACCATTTTTATACGTGGCTTGTAACTTATCCGTTAAAATATCTTGAATCAAAATTATCATTATTGTACTGTCCTATAGTAGGCAGACAATATCCATCAAATAACATTCTTCTGGAAAGTACTATGGTAAATAAATTAAAGGTCGGGATAGCTGGGTATGGAGTGGTTGGGAAGCGTCGTCGGCTCTTTATCGACCAGCATCAAAGTTTACAGACTGTTGCTGTGTGTGACAGGGCCTTTCTTGATAATGATGCCCCGAAGGATGGTATGAGATATTATACTGACTACGAGAGCTTATTGTCAGAAGACATTGACATTTTGTTCGTTTGTATGACAAATGATATAGCACCTGAAGTGACCATATCAGGTTTAAATCATGGACTCCATGTGTTTTGTGAAAAGCCACCTGGTCGTGACCTAAGCGATATTGCTAAGGTCATTGAGTGTGAAAGCAGACATCCTGATCTCACGCTTAAGTACGGTTTCAATCATCGTTATCACGATTCAGTGCGAGATGCTTTTGATATTGTCAGAGAACAGAAGCTGGGACGAATAATTAACATGAGAGGAGTGTATGGAAAATCAAAATTGCTAAGTTTCGATTCCCAATCTTCTCAATGGCGAACGAAACGCGCTTTAGCTGGTGGAGGCATCTTACTGGATCAAGGCATTCATATGGTAGACATGATGCGATTATTTGCAGGAGAATTTTCTGACATCTATAGTGTTGTTTCCAATAGTTATTGGAATCACGATGTTGAGGATAATGCCTATGCTTTGATGCGTACTGATGATGGTATAGTAGCAATGTTGCATTCTTCAGCTACCGAATGGCGCCACCGATTTCGTTTGGAAATAACATTAGCTCAGGGAATGATAATATTGTCTGGGATTCTATCTGGATCAAAAAGCTATGGTGCCGAAACAATGACAGTGGTTTATTCTGGTGATGATGATAGAGGGGAGCCGCGCGAAGTTGTGACTAACTATAGTCAAGACAATTCTTGGAGGGATGAAATTGCTGAGTTTGCTGATGCGGTTGTAGATGGGAAACCAATCAAGTATGGTTCCTCTATTGATGCTTTGAACACCATGCATCTTGTTTTCCGGATCTATTGTGCTGATGAAGAGTGGCGTGCAAAGTATGAATTGAGTGAGACAATACCATAAGATGAACAAAGTGAACCTATGTCCAGTGATGTAATTGGTGTAATTCCGGCTCGAATGGGGTCAAGTAGATTTCCCGGTAAGCCTATTGCTTTAATATTAGGGCATCCGATGCTATTTCATGTATGGCAACGCGCCAAGTTAAGTGGAGTACTAGACCGGATAATAATAGCGACTTGTGATGATGAGATTCGTGCAGTATCTGAGTCTTTTGGTGCAGAGGTTGTAATGACTTCCTCCTCTCATGAGAGGTCAAATGATAGAGTTGCAGAAGTAGCAACTAAGGTGGAATGTCAAACTATATTGAATATACAGGGTGATGAGCCATTGGTTCACCCACAACTTATACGGGATGTAGTGAATGAACTTGATAACAACCCCACTTATCAATGTATTAATCCAATTGCAGAGCTTACATCTGAAGAGGAAATGCAATCACCTAATACAGTGAAGGTGGTATGCAATTTGCATAAGCGTGTCGTTTATTTCTCTCGATATCCAATTCCTTCTGCTTTGGTCAATGTGCGTACTTATCCAGTTATGAGACAGGTACCAATATTAGGTTTTAGGTCGGACTTTTGTGTAAGATTGACCGAACTTCATCCTGGTCCACTTGAACTACAGGAGGGTATCGATTTGCTCAGAGCAATTGATCATGATTTACCTGTTCATGCTATGGAAACTGAGTTTCAGACGTTTGGTGTCGATACTGAAATGGACAAGTTAATTGTAGAAGAACGTCTGAAAGCAGATACTAATACTAGACGTTATATGAATCTGTAATCGATCTATTGCAAATATTTGATGGCAGAATTACAAAATCAGCTTATTGACTTGTTAGACATTGCTAAATATGCTGCAAGAGAGGCTGGTCGATATTTAGCAAACTGTCCTGTTGGATCTCGTTTGGTTGAAGAGCATTTGATTAGAGATACCAAATTGTTGGCGGACAGGGAATCAGAGAACATAATACTCGATATTTTGCGCTCTCAATCTGATTATTCTATTTTGACTGAAGAGACAGGTCTTATTAAGCAGTCGTCTAAATCCACATCTAAAGATCCTTTTTGGGTTGTAGATCCACTTGATGGAAGTGTTAATTTTTCTAGGGATATTCCGATGTGTTGTACGTCAATAGGACTTTGGAGTGGAAATGAGCCTATTCTTGGTGTTGTGTATGATTTCAATCG
>CAJWIA010000182.1 GCA_913040765.1 uncultured Anaerolineales bacterium
GCATACTTGGATAGCAATTGAGCATGGCTCTTAGTACATCCGCAATCTTATTATAGGCAAAGGACTAAAGAGAGAAAAAATATTTGAGTCATCTGAGTTATTGAAGAAATACAAAATTATGACTGGTGGTTTCTTCATAATGGGTTTTCCTGAAGAAACTCCTGAAACATTGTCTGAGACAGAAAAAATGATGAATGAGTTGAAACTTGATAGGATGGGAGTATCAACTGCAATTCCTTTTCCTGGAACAAAGCTTTTTGAACAAGTAAAACGGGACAATTTGCTTATAGAAAGTGTCAATTATGAAGATCTTTGGAAGACTCCCATATCGCATGCACAACATGGCTTTGTAATTAAACCTTATGATATGTCAATAGATGAGTTGGTAGAATGGAGAGTCAGATTACATGCTGTCAATGACAAATATAAAGGTTATAACAAGAAAAGGTGGGAAGCTGCTGCTTCTAACGGTACCGCTTCTAACGGCGTTTCTTAGAAAAATTGTCAATACTTCGTAGCTAGATTACCAACATTTTTGCATAATTGAATACAGTTTATTAAGAACCTCCAAGCTCCTAGAATAGGATAGTATAGAACAAAATGATTTTTGTTACCTATTTTGTCCATGATCCAATTGCATTATGTTGACAATGATGTGTGTGTAGTTTGACCATGCGCCGATGTGTGATTAGCTGAGCAATGATACCAATAAATGAGTTTAATGACTACTAATCTCAAATTGAATACGATTAATATTGCTAACAAGAAAATAGGACCTGGTTATCCGTGTATGATTATTGCTGAAGCTGGAGTGAATCATAACGGTAGGTTGGATATGGCTTGTCAGCTAATAGACGTGGCTGTAGAGGCAGGTGCTGACGCGGTCAAATTTCAAACCTTTCGAGCCGAGCGACTCTTGATTTCTGGTGCACCTAAGGCCGACTATCAGATAAAAGCTACTAGCCGCAACGAGTCGCAGTATGAAATGCTTGAGTCTTTAGAACTCTCTCCTGAGATTCACCAAGAATTGATGTCCTACTGTTTGCATAAAGACATTCTTTTTATGTCATCTCCTTTTGACAAGGAGAGTGCTGACCTTTTGAAAAAATTGAATGTGGCGGCATACAAAATTCCGTCTGGCGAGATTACTAATTTGAGTTTACTTAATCATGTGGCACGCAAAGGATTGCCTATGATCATTTCAACTGGTATGGCATCTCTTACTGAAGTTAAAGAGGCTGTAAAGGTTGTTAAAGCATGTGGAAATGAAGAAATTTTACTATTACACTGTGTAAGCAATTACCCCACTAATCCTGTTGATGCTAACTTGCTTGCTATTAAGACAATGACACAAGAACTTAGTGTGCCTGTTGGATACTCTGACCATACTATGGGAAGTGAAGTGTCTTTAGCGGCTGTTGCTCTAGGTGCTTGTGTAATTGAAAAGCACTTTACTCTTGATCGCAGCCAACATGGTCCTGACCATCACATATCACTAGAACCAGATGAATTAGCAGGATTGGTGCGAAGCATACGTGTGGTTGAGTCAGCTTTGGGACATGGCCGCAAAGAACCAGCGCTGGTAGAAGAAGAAGTGGCTGCTGTTGCTCGTAGGAGTCTGGTTGCTGCAAAAGAGATCTCGGCAGGCAGTGCTGTGACGGAAGATATGATTTCTTTCAGGAGGCCAGGTACTGGACTACCTCCCTCGATGTGTAATAATCTTATTGGGAGAATTGTGCGCCAAGATGTAAAGATTGGTACATTGTTTACCTTGGAGATGTTTAAATGAGAACGATTGGTGTTGTTACAGTGGGTCGCTCTGATTATGGTATATATCTGCCTATTTTGCGACGAATTAAGTCAAGTAATGACTTGCGGCTGCATCTTATTGTTTCAGGCATGCATCTATCACCGGAATTTGGAAGAACTATCGCCGAGATTGAAAATGATGGGTTTAATATTATGGATCGGGTAGAAATGTTGTTGTCATCGGATAGTCCAGAAGGGATTGCCAAATCAATTGGATTAGGTACCATCGGATTTTCTCAGTTATATGCTCGTATTGATTTAGACGTTCTTCTGGTTTTAGGGGATCGGTTTGAAATGTATGCGGCTGTTTTGGCGGCGCTACCCTTCAAGTTACCCGTAGCACATGTGCACGGCGGAGAAATCACTTATGGTGCTATTGATGATGCGTTACGTCATTCTATAACTAAACTGAGTCATTTGCATTTTGTTGCTACTCAAGAATATGCTCAGCGTGTTGAGCAATTAGGAGAGGAAAAATGGCGCATTATGATCTCTGGTGCTCCTAGTTTGGATAATCAGCATTCGATGAACTTGCTGACCCGTGACGAGTTGTCAAATAAGTACGGATTTAGTGTGGATATCCCATTGTTGTTAGTGACGTTTCACCCAGTGACATTGGAGTACGAACAAACTAAGTGGCATATAGAGGAACTTTTAGCTGCTTTAGATGATGCTGAAATGTCTGTGGTGTTTACTATGCCCAATGCAGATACTAATGGTCGCATCATTCGACGTCTTATTGACGATTATGTGCAGGATAATGCGGCTGCGTATGTCGTGGACAATTTGGGTACTAGAGACTATTTTAGTTTCATGAATATAGCTGTGGCTATGGTGGGTAATTCATCAAGCGGAATTATTGAGTCTCCTTCATTTAAACTGCCAGTTGTAAATATTGGCACACGTCAGCATGGTAGGGTCAAGTGCGCGAATATTATTGATGTAGACTACAATCGCCATGATATTATTGCTGGTATCAGTAAGGCAGTCGATAGTGGATTTATATCTGGTTTAGATCAGCTGGTAAATCCTTATAATAGAGGCGGTGCTTCCGAAATTATTGTTGATAGATTGCAATCAGTGTCTATAGATGAGAAATTAGTAATGAAGCGTTTCGTTGACATTTGTCATGCTACTTAGATGAGACGAGGAGTATGATGGGACACATCTGTGTTGTTCTAGGAGGTGGAGGACATGCAAGAATCCTGATTGATGCCTTGCAAAGCTGTGGAGGTATCAAGTTGTATGGAGTATTAGATATTAATAGTACTCTTTGGGGGGAATCATTGTTAGGGGTTCCAATCTTGGGTGGCGATAATTTGTTGCCTGAACTGATAGAAGACGGAGTCAATTGCTTTGTAGTTGGTCTTGGTAGTATTGGTGATAATGCTCCTCGTAAAAGTTTGTTTGATCTGGGAAGCACATCTAAATTATATCCTTTCACTGTCATACACTCATCTGCTATATATTCTCGATGGTCATCTATAGGTCCGGGAGTCCAATTGTTATCCGGTAGCATTGTGAATGCAGGAGTTAAATTAGGCACAAATGTTATTATTAATAGTGGAGCTATTGTGGAACATGACTGCGTTATTGGCGATCATGTGCATGTGGCAACAGGCGCAAGACTTGCAAGCACAGTTACTGTTGGTGAAGGGGCGCACATTGGGGTGGGAGCTACAGTAAAGCAAAGTGTTAGCATTGGTGAATATGCTATAGTGGGAGCTGGTGCTGTAGTGGTAAAAGACGTCTTGCCTAATTCTGTAGTGGCAGGGGTGCCTGCTCGACCTATGCAATCAAGTAGAGGATAAGGTTGTGAAAATCTGTGT
>CAJWIA010000183.1 GCA_913040765.1 uncultured Anaerolineales bacterium
TGAATGTATTTGGCTGCCCTTTCAGCATGCGATGAGACGGATTCGAATTTTATGCATAAACTTGATCAAGCCGTTGCTATACTGAGATCATCGCGTCCTACTGCCATGAATCTGTTTTGGGCATTGGATCATCAGATGAATGGTATTCGAGAGTTTGATGGAAATGTGAAAGCAAAAATTCAACTAATGCTTGATCTTGCAGGTGAAATTGCTGCCGAGGAACTAGAGTCTTGTCGCTTAATTGGTGAGCATGGGGTTGGATTGATTGAATCTATTAGTCAGGCAAAATCCGGAGAAACAGTTAACATACTTACGCACTGTAATGCCGGATGGTTGGCATGTGTGGATTATGGAACTGCGACAGCACCTATATATTTAGCGCATGACAATGGTATTAAGGTGCATGTCTGGGTTGACGAGACTAGACCGCGGAATCAAGGTGCCCGTCTGACTGCATGGGAGCTTGGTCAGCACGGAGTTCCACACACGATAGTGGCTGACAATGTTGGTGGCCATCTTATGCAACACGATATGGTTGATATGGTAATAACTGGATCTGATCGTACTGTCTATACAGGTGATGTTGCTAACAAAATAGGTACATATCTAAAGGCGCTGGCTGCACAGGACAATAGTGTGCCATTTTATGTAGCTTTGCCTTCTTCGACTTTTGATTGGGAGAATACTGATGGGGTAGCGCAAATACCTATTGAACAGCGAGATGAGTCAGAGGTAAAAAATATTATAGGTTTGAATGAGGGAGAAATCCGTTCCGTGTTACTTGCTCCTGAAACAAGCGCAGCCGCTAATTATGCATTTGACGTTACACCCTCTAGGTTAGTAACAGCTTTGATTACGGAGCGAGGTATCTGTAGCGCCAATGAAAGTGGTGTACTTGGGCTTTTCCCAGAAAAATCTGATCAAGTGAAGTAAATTGATTAGATATGAATTGTCGATGAATAGGCGGATACGCTAATCTCTAGTATGTATTGCTGAAATTCACATAATTGACCTTATAGTTTGTGAACACAAATTATTGACAACGTATCAGTAATGCGCTTATAATAACTGTAGTAATTGACCCTGGATTGCCACGCTAAATTTCTCTGTGATACAAAATAACAATTTGTCTGATATAGACTGGATCGAATCTTTTGCGCTTCAATCTGATGACTACGATCACTTAATTCACTTGCTTCTTGAAGCTGGTACTCCTTGGAGTACCGCGGAAATTGTCGTAGCATTGTTAGAGCACCAACTTTTGCGTGAACAAGAAAAGAGTGTGAATGAGTGTGAAGATTGGGATGAAGTGTATAGTCCTGACAAAACTTATACATCCGGGCAGACAATTCATTTTCCACTGTTAGGTGGCTTAAATGGTGAGGTGATTTCAATTCGTAATGGTGATAATCCGGATTATGGCGAGTATCAGGTGATTCAGATCCTATGTGAGGATGACACTACTCGTGAATTTGCTGGCGGCATGGAAAACAATTCTTTGCATAAAAACTTCGAATTCGGAAGTAATGGCCGTTCTAATACATTGAGGGAAACCGCGCAACAGATTCTCAAAGATCACACTCAAATCTTGGAAGACAAAATCGAATCTGAATTGCTTGAACACAATGATTTGGTTCGTCTGTCTGGATATTGGTTCCCAGTTGATTTGTTGGCCGATATTAACACTGGATATCTCAACTTGGCTGAAGCTGCTCTAGATTTGGCCGACGGACGTCCATTATCTACAAAGGATCTTTTGCAGGAAATTGGCATGATGACAAGGGAGAGTGAAGAGGAGTTGTTGGTTTTTTCTCTTAATTATGCCCTCCAAAGGGATGAACGTTTTGAAGATGTTGGCCCTTCTGGTCAGGTCCTATGGTTTTTGACTGCTATGAAACCGAGAGATATTGTTATGTCCGAGAATTATCTTGCATGTGATCCAGTTGGCTATCTTCAGGAATCATTGACAGAAGATATGAAAAATTTGTCTCTGAAATTACGTGATGAGTACAGTGAAAATATTGAAATACAAGATATGGAGGGGCCGGTGGAAGTGGTGCTTACTTACCCACATCTGAGAGCAGGTACACTACCTTTAAGTGCTTACACAGCACACCTTTTCCCTTCTGCACTTGTTTCGCCGCGTGTAAGAATTACATTTATTGATGCGCTATCAAGCCAGAGTCTACCAGGTTGGGTTGCGCTGAAAGAGCGCTTTGTTTGGGGTCTGGCACCACTTTATAAGAAATACGATGTGATCACAGGAGCTCGAATTACTATTACACCTGGAACTGATCTGAGCGAAAGTGTCATATCTGTTGAGCGACGCAATCCTATAAAGGACTGGGTCAGGACATTATTGGTTGAGGATGAAAGATATCACTTAGAGCTACGCAAGCGTGCTATTTCTGTGGGTTGTGTTGAAGAAAACATCGTAAATGTGGAGGATGTGTCTGGTGTTGATGCTTTATGTAAGGATTTATTACATAATGGTGTAACTCTTGAAAATATTGTTGAACGGATGTTTCGAGAGTTATCCAAATTGACACCTCAGGGAAATGTTCATACATACACATTATATAGTGTGGTTAATGTTCTTAGGAGAACTCCTCCAGAATATATTCTTGCAGAGTTAGGCAGTAATTTGTCCTACATATATGTAGGGGATGCTTACTGGAGACATGCATCATAGTAAGTTTTGGTACCTAGAATGAAACTTGTCATTGGCAATCAACATCGTGAAAATATTGAGATTGCTGCCCAGGAAACTCTTTTTCATATTGACTTTTCATGGTGGGCATTACGTGAAGATGAATATCACACCTATTTCCATAGCCTACTTTGTGAAAAGCATCAAAAAGAGTTTAACTATGTCGGCGATTATGAACGTAATCTAATAGACTGGGTGAATCCACATACCGGAGAAGTGTTTTTGATTGATTCAGTTGAATATATTGTGCGCACCCATTGCTCAATCCAGGAAGGTTATATTCCAGAGGGTATGGCAATGGTCGATTCTATTTTTCGAGCGTTACTGGCACACGGAAATCAACCTCTCACCATAAAGAAGTTGGCGTATTTGATAGGACGTGTGGGTCAAGAAAGCACAATATTGCGGATGCTTGGGGGTCGAAAAGTATATAAGGGATTGCGGCCGGTCTAGCATGAATATTACGGTGCATGTACGTTTATACGCTTTGCTCCGTGATTATCATCCTGGTCCGGACAATTCTAATCCATTCTCAGTCACAGTACCTATTGGAACCACGGTCACTGAACTCGCAGAATTACTCAAGCTTCCTAATGGCTTGTTGCGTAATGCTTTTGTCAATAATGCTGCATGTGAGCTTGATACTTGCCTAAAAGATTTTGACTCAATCAGCTTATTCCCGCCGGTTAGCGGTGGAAACAAATAAATCTTCTTTTGAACTGTCATTTGTTGAAAAACATAAAATACCGATAGATCAATGTAGTTGGCACCTTTTTTGCATCTAGTAACTTTATGGAGGGTACATCTATGGCCGACTACCTTGATTTTCCTGATATTTTCTCCCGGATACCTAACTGGGCTTTCATACTTACTGCTCTAGGCATACTTGGTCTTGTCCTCAGATTT
>CAJWIA010000184.1 GCA_913040765.1 uncultured Anaerolineales bacterium
GCATTGGATGTTGACAGTTTGTATGGGCAATCTGATAATGAAAGTTGTACAAGTCACTTCAGTGTTGCCGATAGGGAAGGTAATGTGGTTTCTCAGACTCAGACTATTGGAGGCACATTTGGGTCTGGAGTAATTGATCCTGTAAGTGGAATTGTGATAAATAACCTGATAGGTGATTTCAGTTTACGTGTGGGGGATATTACCACTCAAGGGATACGTTATGGAAGTTACAACTTGTTGTCACCTGGGTTAGAACCTGCCAGTAGCCAAAGCCCTATAATAGCAATTAATATGGATGATGGGCAGATTTTGACAGTTGGTGCGGCCGGTGGGCCTAAGATAGTTAGCGCATCGCTACAAGCTGTTGTTAACTATATTGACTTTGGCTTAGGTATAAAGGGTAGTGTTGATGCGGCTAGATTACATTGCCATGGCCAGCAGTTGGAAGTTGAATCAGGTATATCCTTAGCTATACAGTCGGAATTGAGCGAGATGGGACATGATATCGTAAACGTACCACGAATTGCATTATTGCAGATGATATGTAAATCTGCGGTGGGATGGGAAGGTGCTTCTGATCCGAGAGGACCTGGAAGGGCCAGTATACTGATAGAGGAACAGGGTCACATTGTATCGAGGGATTTTGGTTATTCAAACACAAAGCTTTACAGAGGAAAACAATTATGAGCAAAGAAAGAATGTGGGAACAATTGAATGAGAGGATCGGGGAGATGATTTATACATTTCCCGGGATTGCTGGATGCTGTGTAAAAAGTATGACAGATGGAAATATAATTTCAGTTAATGGTGATGTTGAGTTTCCTATAGCGTCAACTATAAAGATCCCAATTCTGTTACAACTGCTTGTCCTTGATGAAAAAGGAGAGCTTGATATTAATGAGTTGATCGATATCACTCCTGAAATGATTTATCCTGGTAGTGGGATAATATCATATTTAGAAGGTCCAGTTAGACTTAGCATACTGGACATCGCTATATTGATGATTATTGTTTCAGATAATACTTCCACTAATCTTTGTATAGATTATGCAGGCATTGATAAAACAAATGACATGTTGCGATCACTTGGTGTAGATAATATTACTTTGCGTAGAAAGATGCAAGATACTGAGTCTGTTGTAGCCAATAGGGAGAATGTTGGCACTCCAGACGATTGTGTATTGCTTTTAGAACATTTATACAATGGAAGACCTACTCAGAATTCCGCTGACAGATGTTTGTCAATTCTTAGAAAACCAAAGAGAAGCATTCTTAATCGTTTTATTCCTACTGAGACTCCTTTGGCGAATAAACCAGGTGGGATGGCTCGAGTCAGGTGTGATGCAGGAATAGTCTATCTGTCCCAATATCCATATGCAGTGTCAATTCAGACTAGTTTTTCCGAAATTGAACCGGAGGATCAGGAAAATTTTATAGTCGAGTTGGGTTCAATGATTCATAGCGTCATGTCGGTTCTAGATTCATCCAATGCTTATGGACAAGGTATAGCTCTTTTGAATCGGGTTGCATGATTAATATCAGATTGATGATTTGGTCAAAAAGTAACGTTGTAATGCAACAATCAAAACACTAGATGGGTTTGAAGAAACCAATATGTCAGTAGATGTGATAGAGACTTCAATAATAGAGCTACAGGACCTGATGTCGTCTGGTGCAGCTAGCTCAGAGAGTATTGTCAAAACCTACTTAGAGAAGATCGACGAGGTTGATGCAAATGGTCCCTGTATCAACTCGATTATTGAAGTCAATCCAGATGTTCTGGAGATTGCCCAGAAATTGGATAAAGAAAGGGAGTCAAGTGGTCCGCGTAGTTTGCTGCATGGTATCCCAATTGTATTAAAAGACAACATAGATACTGGTGACAATATGTCCACTACAGCTGGTTCGTTAGCATTGGCTGGGCACAAATCGTCTTCCGACGCCTTGTTGGTCACCAAGTTACGCAACCTCGGCGCAGTGCTTCTTGCTAAAGCGAATCTTAGTGAATGGGCTAACTTTCGTTCTACCAAACCTATTAGTGGTTGGTCTAGTAAAGGGGGGCGTACTCTAAATCCTTATGTGCTAGATCGTAGCCCTCGTGGATCTAGCGCCGGTTCTGCAGTGGCAGTGGCCGCCAATTTGTGTGCTGGTGCGATTGGTACCGAAACCGATGGATCGATAATGTGCCCTAGCAGCTCAACGTGTACTGTAGGAATAAAACCAACAGTTGGTCTTGTGAGTCAGGTAGGCATTGTGCCCATATCTCGTAGTCAGGATACCGCGGGTCCTATAGCTAGAACAGTATCAGACGCGGCCATAATATTGGGTGCTATGAGCGAATTAGGACATCTGAGGGATCAGAGTACAGAGACGAATGATGATGTTTGTACTTTTTATACTGACAATCTTAGACGAGATGGTCTAAAGGATGTCCGTCTTGGTATTGTGAGAAGTCCTTATGATTTTGGTGCATGGGTGAATGAAATATTCGATGATGCTATAGCAAATTTGGCGTACATGGGCGCATCTATTGTAGACCCAATCGAGGTGAATAATGTAGGCGAACTAATGCATAATGAGATGGAAGTTCTTTTATATGAATTTAAGGCTGGCATCAACAGTTATCTTGAGAGCCACAATGATCCAGCAGGGATGGGTTGTTTGTCAGACATTATCAGGTATAACGAGCAAAATAGTAGTGAAGTGATGAAATATTTCGGCCAGGAATTATTTATTATGGCTGATGAGAAAGGTGATTTGGATAGTAAGATTTATCTCGAAGCAAAGGAAGAAAATATACGGTTAGCTGGAGAGCAAGGTCTTAAATTAGCGTTAGACAAGCATGATCTTGATGCTTTGGTGGTTCCAACAGGAGGTCTGCCATGGGTTGTAGATATGCTTAATGGAGATTGTTCATCTGGCCATAGCTGTAGACCGGCAGCAGTCTCCGGATATCCTAGCATTAGTGTTCCGGCTGGATTTGTTGGTGGATTGCCAGTGGGAATTTCGTTTATTGGACATTCATACCAGGAGGCCAAACTAATAAAATTGGCTTTTGCATATGAACAATCGACAAATGTGAGACGGCCGCCGGAATTTTTGCATGAGGTGTCAATCTGATGGAATTAGTTTCTATAAGAAATGATGCTGCTTATGTTTTTGTGATAAGATTGAGGTAGTCAATTCGCTTGCTTAAAATAATATAATGTAAGTATGTAGAAGGGTGCTGCTCGACCAGAGAATGAGGAACACTATATATACATATACCTAAATTATGGACAATAACGTCACTGAAAAACTATTAGAATTACAAGGTGTAAAGACATATTTTTATACTGACGATGGCGTGACAAAAGCTGTTGATGGTGTAGATTTACATATAAACAGCGGCGAGATTCTAGGCCTCGTAGGAGAATCCGGTTGTGGTAAAAGTGTGACATCATTGACTACAATGCAGCTTATCGGTCCTCCTGGAAAGACGATAGAAGGTGAAATATTTTTTCGGGGCACAGATTTATGCAAACTTACTGAAGAAGAATTGACTGATATCCGCGGGAATGATATGGCAATGATATTCCAGGAGCCAGGTTCT
>CAJWIA010000185.1 GCA_913040765.1 uncultured Anaerolineales bacterium
CATCTTCTGTACGCAAAAGAGCCTCGAGCAAAATCCTTATAGAATATGGTAATTTAGATATATTACAGATTCCTTGCTTTTCAAGAGAATCAAGTCTATACAAGTTGGCACTACCTGTCTTGGTCTTTATCTCACTCTTTGAACCAAAAGAGTCCGGGTTTTTATGTTTTTTCATAGCTATAGATGTGATTGCAAGCGATTACCATACTGCTTTAGGTAATATTCCTTAAACTCGCCGCCCTTAATAGGTCTCCACCACCATTCATTGTCCTGGTACCATTTCACAGTAGATTGCAATGCTTCTTCAAATGTTTTAGAAGGACTCCAACCTAATGACATCAACTGATTTGAGTCAAGCGCATATCTTTGATCATGTCCTGGACGATCCTCAACTGGCACAATAAGGTCACGAGACTTATCCACATATTTTAGGATTAATTCCGTCACTTCTATATTTGTCCATTCGTTACCTCCGCCCAAGTTATATACACCACCAGGTGAACCCTGATGCAATGCAACATCAATCCCAGAACAGTGATCTGTGACATAAAGCCAGTCACGCACCTGCAATCCATCGCCATAGAGTGGTAAAGATTCGTTATCAATCGCGTTAGTAATAAACAATGGTGCAATTTTTTCAGGATATTGATATGGACCAAATGTATTGCTACCTCGAGTTACCACAGTATTGAGACCGTACGTCTCATGATAAGCACGTACAAGTAATTCAGCACCAGCTTTGCTAGCAGCATAAGGACTGTTGGGTTCAAACACATCTCCTTCTTTGAATCTACCTTCAACAATACTTCCATACACCTCATCGGTACTAACTTGATGCAAACGTTCCAATTTATGATCCCGAGCTGCATCAAGCAATACATGAGTTCCCACTATATCTGTCTGGATAAATGCATCAGGTGACAATATTGATCTATCCACATGACTCTCTGCAGCAAAGTTTACAATAGTATCAATTTGGTGAGTAACAACAACCTCATTAACTGTTTCACGGTCAGCAACATCGCCATGCACAAAAACATAACGCGGATTATCCTGCACCTCGCGTAGGTTGTCTAAGTTACCTGCATAGGTAAGTTTGTCAAATACAAATAGATTGTAAGACGAATATTTGTCCAGAATGTAATGTACGAAATTGGAGCCTATAAAACCTGCCCCGCCGGTCACAAGAATATTTTTCACGGGATCCAGAAGTTGCTGTAATCACCTAAATTCATCTTAATAGCCTTTGGTCGCCTAGTGGTGTGTCCCACTACAGCATTTCTACCTATCATACTATCTATTACTAACATGGAGACACCTGAAATCTGTGAATTTTCCAACATAATTGAATGCTCAATTTCGCAATTCTTGAGTACACAATCATGGTAGATAGAAGTATAGGGACCCACATAAGCATTCTCAATAACAGTGTTATCTCCAATTATGCTAGGGCCACGAATAGTACTATTGATTATGCGTGCGCCAGGTTGCAGGGTCACTCGTCGACCAACTTCTGATGCAGAATCTACATCTGAAACTTCCGATACTTCGTGCACCATCTCATCTAGCACATGATCATTAGCACTCAGCATATCTAAGGGCTTACCAGTATCAATCCACCACCCCGTATGTATATACGGATGAACTGTATGACCATTAGTCAACAACCATTGAATTGCATCGGTAATTTCCAATTCACCTCTATCAGATGGCTTGATATTTTTTACCGCTTCAAAAATGCTAGGATCGAACATATAAATACCTACCAAGGCCAAGTTTGATGGAGGATCTGCGGGTTTTTCAATAAGCCTTTTTATGGCTCCATCATCATCAAGCACAGCCACTCCAAAATGCTGAGGGTCTGGAACCTGTGTGAGTACTATCTGACTATCCCATTGCGAATGAGCAAACTGTTCAATAAGACTGCTAATACCTCCTTGGATAACATTATCACCTAAAAACATAACAAACCGATCATTACCAATAAAATCTTCTGAGATTTTCACCGCATGTGCCAAACCGGCGGGATTGTCTTGAGGTATAAAAGTAACATTAACATCCCATAAGCCCCCATCTCCTACTGCAGCTTCAATCTCAGTCCCTGTGTCACCAGTCACCACACCAATTTCCGTGATGCCTGCATCTCTGATGGCTCTAATAACACGAAAAAGAACTGGTTCGTTGGCTACAGGAATAAGTTGCTTTGCACGTGTATAAGTTAGCGGATAAAGGCGAGTACCTTTGCCTCCAGAGAGGATCAGTCCTTTCATAAATATGATTTCATACTTGAGTCTACTGGTGCATTGTTCAGTACCGCACCAACTATTCGCGCACCCACTTGTTCGAGCATTTCACAAGCACGTTCCGCATGTGCTCGACGACTGACACCTGCACTTAACACTAACAAAACTCCGTCAGTATATACTGACAACAATGCCGCATCTGTAACCGGCAAAACAGGTGCCGAGTCAAGCAACACAAATTCTGCCTTTTGTCTTAAACCCGCGACCAAGGTTTCCATACCGGTTGAACCCAACAAATCTGCCGGGTTGTCAGGTCTGGGACCTGCAGTAACAACTGAAAGATGGTCTACTCCAACATCGTTAGTGCTCAGTTCATCACCTTCTATCAAGGCATTGCTAATTCCATGCTCATTTGATATACCCCAAATTTCATGTTGCATAGGATGACGCAAATCACAATCAACTAGCAATGTATCACGACCACTTTGGGCTAAAGTAACAGCCAAATTTGCCGCCACCTTCGATTTACCTTCACCATCTTGCTCTGGTGCAGAAGAACAAATCAACAAAACGCGCTGTCTTGCATCTCCATCAGAAAACATAATGTTGGTCCGAAGTGCACGATAAGCTTCAGCAGCACTTGTAGCCGTACCAGAGAGTGTAATAAGTTTCTTAGTCATAAGTCACTTCCCGTTATGTCTAACATGTCTACCATCAGGAGGTATAGATCCAATCACTGATACTCGTAAAAAACGTTCAATATCATTGCGTGATCTGATAATGCCTGATTCCAAATTTTCCATGACAAGTACAACAATTGCACCAATAACAAATCCTAGAATCACACCAGCGGAAGAATTGATAATCCTACGTGGACGTTCCAAAATATAGCGAGGATTATCCAGTATTATTGCTGTCACACGATCCTCACGACGCTGTTTTTGATTTTCGTCGTTGCGCCACTGCACCAAAAGCTCGGCCCAAGAAAGTGCTATATCATTTGCCAGTTGTCCATTCTCGTTCTCTACTTCAATTCTAATGAGGAAACGCTGTGGTTCAGCTGCTATGTATACGTCACCACGCAATGTTTCTGGAAGAGTATCTAATTGCAGCGATTCAATCACTTGCGACGCACTAGTATCAGTGTCCAAGAATGCAACGTAGGAATCGAGCAACAACTTCGCACTCTGTGTAAGCCCAAAATCAGTCCTAGCAGGCTGAACTAATACATTTACGCTGGATTGATATACAGGTGTCATTAGTAAACTGAAAAAAAACGCAGAACCTGCAGTGAGCGATACCGAAATGATCAACACCCATATACGCCGTTTAAGAATATAAAAGTAT
>CAJWIA010000186.1 GCA_913040765.1 uncultured Anaerolineales bacterium
TGCTGAAGCCAAATTCGTAGTCTCAACATATTCTCGGCCATTGCCTGTTTTCACACATGGCAAGGGAGTCTATTTGTTTGATACAGAAGGAAGAAGATATTTAGATTTCACAGCCGGTATAGCTGTAACTGCTTTGGGACATTCCGACAAACAATGGGTAGAAGCAGTCTCTCGCCAAGCCGGTAAACTTACCCACGTAAGCAATTTATATCACACTGAACCACATGTAGAGCTTGCGCAGCAACTCACAGAAAGTTCATTTGCTGATCGAGTGTATTTCTGCAATAGCGGAACCGAAGCCAATGAAGCAGCCTTCAAATTTGCACGAAAATGGGCTCGCGCCAATCATCATACCAACGTAAAGACAAGGATTGTGGCATTTGAAGGGAGTTTTCATGGGAGAACTACGGGGTCATTAGCAGCAACATCCAAGACAAAATACCGATCACCATTCGAACCTCTGATGCCGGGAATAGACTTTGCCACACTTAACGACATAGCATCGGCAGAGAAAACTATTACCAATGAGACATGTGCAGTAATAGTGGAACCGATACAGGGAGAAGGAGGAGTAAACACTGCCTCAAACGACTTCCTGTCTGAACTCAGAAAGATCTGTGACAAAAACAAGGCACTGCTGATATTCGATGAGGTTCAATGTGGATTAGCACGAACTGGCCATCTCTGGGCATATCAAAACAGCGGTATCAGACCTGACATAATGACATTAGCTAAACCACTCGCTGGAGGACTACCAATAGGTGCTACTCTCGTTACTGAAGATGTGGCTCAAACAATCCATCCAGGAGATCATGGTAGTACATTTGCAGCTGGGCCATTAGTCTGTAAAGCTGCAAATGTGGTTTTCAATAGAGTTTCACAACCTGATTTTATTGCCAATGTAGCAAGTACTGGCAAATATCTGAAACAAAAATTGCTGCAATTAGAACCGCAGCAACTAGTGGATGTACGTGGATCCGGACTCTTAATTGGAGCTGAATTTTCGTGTGCAATTGATCCACTTATCCAAGCGGCAGCTAAACGCGGCTTGCTCTTAATAAGTGCAGGTGAAAATGTCCTACGCTTGTGCCCCCCACTCATAGTCACTATGGCACAAGTCGATGAAGCAATAGAAATTATTGGCGAATCACTTGGAAGTATGGAAAATAATCAGGTCGGCTAAAATGGATATTAGACCTGCACTAATATCAGATGTGAGAGGTATATTCGAACTAGTAAACCTGCATGCAGAACTCGGAGATGTACTGCCGCGCACACAGACTCAGATTAAAGAATCACTATCCGACTGGATAGTTGGGAGTCTAAATAACGAAATCGTTGCATGTGTATCCTTATTACGCTACAACAATAATCTTGCGGAAGTGCGATCATTAATAGTTTCTGACCAAATGCAGGGAATGGGATGGGGAGCCACACTTCTAGAAGCTATTATCACAGAGGCTAAATATAGGAAGATACCAAAAATATTTGCTCTGACTCGAGCAGAAGCATTTTTCAAGCGGGCTGGATTTTCACCAAGTGATCGAAGCCATTTTCCCGAGAAAATATGGCGTGATTGCGATCAATGCCCAGTAAAAGATAATTGTGATGAGATAGCAGTGGAACTGCAACTAGAAAAAGCATCTCATCTATACCAAACACCTGAGCAGTCAGACACTTTCGTACTGCACCGAAAACAGGAAAATATGTGAAGGAGTATTATTCCAATGCCTAAGCCTAAGATAGATAAAGTAGTTTTAGCATACTCAGGAGGACTAGATACATCTGTAATTGTCCCCTGGCTGAAAGAAAACTATAACTGTGAAGTCATATGCTTCTGCGCCAACATCGGTCAGGGAGAAGAACTCGACGGACTCACGGACAAAGCAATCAAAAGTGGTGCCAGCAAGTGTATAGTGAAAGATTTACGTACTGAGTTTGCAAGCGACTTCATCTATCCTATGCTCCAATCGGGTGCAATCTACGAACGCCAATACCTTATGGGAACTTCAATAGCTAGACCTCTGATAGCGAAATGGCAAGTGCTTATTGCCGAGGAAGAAAATGCCAATGCGGTTGCCCATGGCGCAACCGGTAAAGGTAATGATCAAGTACGATTTGAACTAACATACAAGGCCTTGAATCCCAGCCTATACGTAATTTCACCCTGGCGCGAATGGGATATTCGATCACGAGAAGATGCCATCACCTACGCTGCTAAACACAATGTACCAGTGGAAGCCACCACCAAATCTATCTACAGTCGTGACCGCAATCTCTGGCATGTTTCGCATGAAGGAGGCCCACTAGAAGATCCTGCTACTGCAGCATCAGAAGACATGTTTTTATGGACTGTGTCACCAATAGATGCGCCCGATACTCCAGAAATAGTTGAAGTATCATTTATATCAGGTGCACCAACAGCTGTGAATGGTATCAACCTTGCGCCTGACGCATTAATCGAAACACTGAATGCAATGGGCGCTAAACACGGTATAGGGCGCATTGACATGGTTGAAAACAGACTAGTTGGAATGAAATCTCGCGGGGTGTATGAAACTCCAGGCGGAACCATTCTTTACGCAGCACATCGCGAATTGGAATCACTATGCCTTGACCGAGATACATCCCATTTCAAAGAACAAGTCGCTCATAAATATGCAGAAATGGTCTATTTTGGACAGTGGTATCACAATCTACGCGAATCACTCCAGAAGTTCATCGAGGCTACCCAGAACCCAGTCACAGGATGGGTCAAGCTAAGTCTATATAAGGGAAGTATTACGCCAGTGGGAAGGGCAAGCATTAACAGTCTTTACCGAGAGGATTTTGCCACATTCGGTCAGGAAGATGTATATGACCAAAAAGATGCGTTGGGATTTATAAATTTGTTTGGATTACCTATGAAAGTGAAAGCTATGATAGACAACAGCAGAGGTAAAGAACACGAGCTGTCAGCGCCAGATTATACGAAATTTAAACGGGATTGAACTACAGATGACCATAAAGTTGAATGCTGATGGCACAGTCACAAATCCTCAGGGGTTCCAAGTTGGTACCGCGACCTGCGGAATAAAAGCTTCAGGAAATCCGGACTTAATGCTGCTCCACTCAACAGAAAATTGCGCTGTAGCTGGTATGTTCACAACCAACCAAGTAGTTGGCGCTCCCGTCACGCTTAACCGCGAGACACTAAAATCCAACACTACAAACATGCGAGCTATAGTAGCTAATTCAGGCATAGCAAATGCTTGTACCGGCACCCAGGGATTAAATAATGCTATAGAAATGCAAAACATAGCCAGCAAATCATTGCAATGTAATCTAAACCAAGTATTGGTGCTTTCCACAGGAGTAATAGGGATCCAATTACCTATGAAAAAGATTGGTAAAGGCATTCGAACTGCATCTTCAAATCTGTCTCACAATAGTGGTTACAATGGAGCAGAAGCAATTATGACCACAGATACAAATCCTAAGCACTGTGCAGTAGACATCAAACTTCCCACTGGTACAGTTACCATAGGAGGTATTGCAAAAGGTGCCGGAATGGTGCATCCAAATATGGCTACAATGTTAGCC
>CAJWIA010000187.1 GCA_913040765.1 uncultured Anaerolineales bacterium
ATTCGGACCATTTTGGCGTTACGAAAGACCGCAAAAGGGACGGGCACGCGAATTCTTTCAATGGAATCTGGATTTACTGGGCAGCACTTCTGTGAATTCAGATGCTGAGGTTGCTTCAGTGGCATCAGCATTATTCTCGTCTATAGGACTAACGCCGAATGAGGTCATAATAAGAGTTAATAGCCGACAATTTATGGAACAACGTGTTGCGGAAATTGGTGTACCAAATGATCGTCATTCTGCGGTGTTCCGACTAATTGACCGTGTTGACAAACTATCAGAATCTAAGTGGTTGGACTACGGACAAAAACTTGGCTTGAATAATCATCAAATAACAGCACTTAGGGAAATGCTTGATGATCGTAATCAATGGCGCAACTCTGAGCAATTAAATGAGTTTTTCAAAACAATAGATCATATGGGTGTTAGGCAATGGTTCGAGTTTGATCCTAGAATAGTGCGTGGACTGGATTATTATACAGGAATAGTGTTTGAGGCAAGAGATCGTTCTAATCTACACCGTGCAATATTAGGTGGTGGGCGTTACGATAACTTAGTAGCTGAAGTTGGCGGTGAGCCTATATCTGGGACTGGATTTGCAATGGGAGATGTTGTGGTTCAACTAGTTGCCAACGAATTTGGGTTGTTGCCTGAGATGAATCCTTGCCAAACTCAGATTCTGGTAACCCTTTTTGGGCATGAGTCAGTTGCGCAATCCTACACTGTTGCAAATGAATTACGTCAAAATGATTTACGAGTGGAAGTATATCCGGATGCGGTAAAGCTTAAAAACCAGGTGCGGTATGCTGATCGGCAAGGAATACCAATAGTAATTGTGTTGGGACCGGATGAGTTAGATAGTGGGGAAGTTTCTGTAAAACAGTTGGCTACAGGCGAGCAAAGTAATATTCCGATGGCTAGTCTGGTTGACACTATACGTATGATCCTTGAAAGCGAATCCTCTCCATGATAGAATGAATATCAGTATTAAGAGCCTTGTATAAGTTGCAGAAAACAATCAGAGTTGTGCAAATTCTGAATTAGGCTACTTGGTGCCTGTAGCTCAATGGCAGAGCGCCGCACTGTGGCTGCGGTGGTTGTGGGTTCGAGTCCCATCAGGCACCCTGTTTGTAAGTGTTTTATTGTTTGAGCCCCCGTAGCTCAATGGATAGAGCACCTGACTTCGGATCAGGTTGTTGGGAGTTCGAATCTCTCCGGGGGTGCTCATCTTGTTGTTATGTACTATACGTATAGAATTAATTAGAGTTATGAATAATCCATCCCCATTTATGTTTAGTGAATTTTTAATGGATATATATTGTAGGAGGTCTTATATTGCACAATATCCAATGAGTAAGCGTACAAAGCCAGATTGACACAAGTACATATTAACGATGGGTACTGGAGAGTAAATATGAAATCAAAACTATATGTACTCGAAGATGTTTTCACCATACATCGGTTTCCACCAGACAATGAAATACCAATATGGTTATTTGATGGACCATTTTGTCATATTACTAAGACCGTGGATGAGATTTCCGTCATCTGCAGCTCTTCTGTACAGCTGAATTCTACAAAATCAGAAACTGGATGGTCCTGTATCAAAGTCCTAGGTCCTTTGGATTTAAATTTGACTGGGTTATTGGCTGATGTCTTAAAGGTATTAGCTAAAATTAATATAAGTGTAATTGCACTATCAACATATGATACGGATTACATATTAGTAAAGTCGGAGAAAATCAATGACGCAATACAGGCGTTGCGACAGGCCGAATATCCCTTCGAGCAGTAAGACAATGGTGCACTTGTAAAAAGTGTTGGTCCTATCACACCTAAATTATCAGTTTCAATTAATTACTAGATTTATTTAATAATTTCCATCCGCTCGGTAGTAGGATTGTTGCAAGCGCTATTTTTGCGGCATCTCCAATGAGAAAGGGTAGGAAGCCAGTTTGAAGTACATTGTCCCATCCTACGAATTGCGATAACCAACTTATCCCAAACAAATAAATAATAATGTTTCCAATAATCATTGAGATAGCAGTAGACCAAGCTTTGCGGTCCCATCCGCATTTGCTTAGGAAGCCTACAACATAGGCTGCGGGCAAGAAACCGACAAGATATCCGCCAGTAGGGCCAAGAATAGTAGCAATACCAAAAGTTCCGCTAGCAAATACTGGTCTTCCAGCAATCCCTAGTATTAGATATGTTAGTACAGTCAGTCCTCCACGATTATGACCATACAATGCTGCTAACAACAGTACTGCGAAAGTTTGACCAGTAATTGGCACAGGTGAAAATGGTAATGGAAAATAAAATTGAGCAGCAAGGGCAATCAATATGCTTCCAGCAATCACTAAACCAATTTCTCTTACAATGCGAGGAATCATTGCCATGTCGGTTGTAGCGCCGAACGTGTCAATCATTACATTGTTATTTTTGCTAGTGATTTGCATAGTAAATCTCCTTTCATGCTTGCACAAAATTATGAGCTAATGTCATTAACAATAGATACACTCTACGGTTACGCTATATTTTTACTATTTGTCTTTACTAGGGGTAGTGACACCTACTATATTGAATCCAGAATCTACATAATGAACTTCGCCTGTCACGCCAGATGCAAGATCTGAGCTTAGATATACTGCTGCGTTTCCGACATCATCGTTGGTGACATTACGCCTTAATGGGGCGATATCTACGAATTCACTATGCATAGATTTGAATCCAGATACTCCAGCAGCTGCTAATGTACGTATAGGTCCTGCAGAGATAGCGTTGACACGGTGTGAAAGTGGACCTAGATCTACAGCTAGATATCGCACAGAAGCTTCCAGAGCAGCCTTAGCCACTCCCATAACATTGTAATGCGGAACAGCTTTCTCAGCTCCATAGTACGTCATTGCAAGACAGCTGCTACCGGGATTGAAAAATGGTACTGAGCTACGTACTAAGGCAGTGAGTGAATAGCAACTAACTTCCATAGCCAACTGAAATCCATTACGACTAGTGGAGTAGTATGGACCGGTCAGGTCAGCACGATCGGCAAAAGCTATAGAGTGAATGAGTATATCTATATTTCCTAATTCGGATCCTACTTTGACAAACAAATTATCAATTGCTTCATCATTAGTGACATCACATTCTTCTACAAAATTAGAATTCACTTCTTGCGCTAATGGAGAAACACGCTTTAGTAATGCAGGATTAGCATAACTAAGAGCTATTGTTGCGCCCTCTCGATACATGGCTTTTGCAATGCCCCATGCAATTGATCGCTTGTTAGCTACTCCAAATATTAATGCTTTTTTTCCCTGGAGAATACCCATTAAATATATACCTCCTTGCTTGACTTGATATGTGTACTCAAGTTCCATGGCATCGAACACCATGGTTCAGGTGAGTTGTGAATACCTTTTCGTGGTTTGTAAACTGTTTCCATATTTCCTCCGAATTGGTCGTGCTCTACAAATAATTTCGAATCAGGTGCGCAAGTATTGTAACCGTTCCATGTGTTGTTGATCCCAAAAGCTTGTGCTATTTTCGCGGGACCGTTAGTCAAATCAGACAC
>CAJWIA010000188.1 GCA_913040765.1 uncultured Anaerolineales bacterium
ACAATGTATCTTTGTTGGGGTACAATATTAGTATAACAATCGATCATTAATGTTGATGTAAAGTGGAGTGAATATATGTCTGATTTTCTATTACGAGATACGCTGGAAGACTTAGATCCCAGTATCCATAATGTCAATAATTTGGAAGCAGCACGACAATTTCATAAAATCATACTAATCGCCTCTGAAAGTACTGCTCCTATTGCTGTGCGCGAAACATTAAACTCGGCATTTAATAACATCTATGCTGAAGGCTATCCTGACGAAAATTCACGTACAATGACCGAATCAGACATTATTAATTACACAGCACGTCTTGGCCACTATCGCCGCTACTCTAACCCACGCTACTATAAGGGTGTTGAATATTGTGACACCGTTGAAGCACTAGCACGCCGTCGAGGAGCAGAACTATTTGCCAATGAACATGTGAAAGCAGACGATATCTATCTCAACTTACAGGCACTTTCAGGAGGTCCGGCCAACAATGCTGTATTCCATGGGTTGTTAGAGCCAGGCGACACCGTGATGGGTATGAAACTGACAGACGGAGGACACCTAAGTCATGGATCGCCTGTTAATCGTTCTGGTAAATACTACAATAGCATTGCTTATTCCGTAGACCCAAACACTGAAAAAATTGATTATGAGAAATTAGACATACTGGCACACAAACATAAGCCCAAATTGATTATTGCCGGTTATTCATCATATCCGTGGGCCGTGGACTGGAATAGGTTTCGCCAAATAGCAGATAGTGTGGGAGCATTTCTAATGGCAGACATCGCACACGTTGCTGGCCTAGTGGCTGCTGAACAGTATCCATCTCCTGTTGGAATTGCCGATGTAGTCACCTTCACTACACACAAATCTATGTGTGGACCTCGGGGAGCATGCATCCTCACTACAGATCGAATATTGGCACGCAAAATCGATAGAGCCGTATTCCCTGGAGAACAGGGAGGTCCCCACCTTAACACCATAGCTGCTATCGCAGTAGCTTTCAAAATAGCTCATAGTGACCCATTCAAGCTACTGCAAAAACAAATACGTAGTAATGCAAGCAGAATGGCTGCACGATTTACGAAACTCGGTATTAGAGTGCCTTTTGGAGGTACAGATACCCACTTAGTCAATCTAGACTGCAAATCAATATTAGGGCCCGACGATACGCCTCTTATGGGAGATACAGCAAGTCGAATATTGGATCTCGCTAACATAGTTGTGAACAGAAATACCATTCCAGGTGACCAGAGTGCCCTTAACCCATCTGGACTACGTTTAGGCACAACATGGATAAGCCAACGCGGATTTAAAGCAGCTGAAGTTGATGAACTTACTAACCTAATTTCAGAATTACTGCAGTCTACAAAGCCATATAGTTATCCAAAAAGGTATGGAATCAATACTTACAGGGCCAAAGTTGGCTTCCAGACATTGAACGAAATAAAAGTCAAAGTAAGAAATTTATCGCATAGTATGGGTATTGATTACACACCAGAAAATTATAGATATCCACATTTTTATTATATCGACCAGGAGCCTCCAACAGCCGAGTATGTCACCTTAGAAATCATGGGTGATCAAGCCGCACAATTCTTACAAGCAATATCAAGCAATGATGTTACTTCACTAAATGTTGGTCAATCTCAAAACACTGAGATTAGGCAAGAAATTAATAGTGTCGTTTGTGCCTTGACGCGAACAGATGAGATCATCTTCCAATTATGCGTGCCAGCATCAGAATCTGTACAAACAAAAACGTGGCTACGAGATTTGTCTGATGGATACATACAATTATGTGGTGATGACCTACATGCTAAAGCTCCAGGTCCTGTATCTATAGTGGATCTAGGCGTTTCACATGACCATCCAAAACCCACTGGCGAGATAGTTCAATCCAGTAAACCTTATTTTGTGGGAATATCCTCTAAAGCAAATATCTCTGCCAAGTCGCTACCTGATTTCGATTTTAGTATCCCCGAAACGGAAGAACTCATGAAGACTGCACTGCATGAAACCCATCAATCACTTGGGGCCAAGATGGTTCCGTTTGGGGGTTGGGATATGCCCGTGTGGTACTCATCAGTGTCGGAAGAACACAACGCCGTACGATCGACTGCCGGCTTGTTCGATGTAAGTCATATGGGAGTTTGGGAAGCTCAAGGTCCAACAGCAGCCGAGTTTCTTGACAACATTTGTGCAAACGATATTTACTCTTTGTCTGTGGGCAATTCACTATACACACACTTCATCGATCCTGACGGAAACGTTATTGATGATTTGCTTGTATATAGAAAACAAAACGAGTGCTACTTAATTGTTGTTAACGCATCCAATGACAAAAAAGATTGGGAGTGGGTCAATGCAGTACAGTCAGGTACAGTTCTAATCGATAGGGAACGACCATGGTCAAAAGCAGGTGGTCGGTCTCAAGTAAAGTTACGTAATTTGCGCGATCAATCTTCAGGTGAAGATATGCGGGTAGATATAGCTCTCCAAGGACCAAATAGTACAAAGATCCTTGCATCATTAGGAGCAGATGATGCCACGCATTCTCTCATAGATGGATTAAGACGTACACAATTATGCGATGCAAAAGTTGGTAAATTCGAATTAATTGTGTCACGGACAGGATATACTGGCGAGCCTTTGGGTTACGAGCTTTTCGTACATCCTAGCAATATAGTTGACCTCTGGAATGCTCTACTCGATGTGGGAGAACCCTATGGGTTACTACCCTGCGGACTAGCTGCTCGTGACAGCACGCGAACTGAAGCAGGTCTTCCATTATATGGTCATGAGATGGGTGGCAATTCAAACTTAACTGTGTCAGAAGCGGGTTTTGGCTCATACGTCAAAACATATAAGCCATGGTTCATAGGACGCAAAGCTATTATGGATTACTCAGACAGAGGTACAATAGTGCGCTTTCGTTTCAACCAAAAGGGTGTAAGAATGGCACATTATGGTGATCCAGTTGTAGACAAACGCGGAAGAGTCATTGGACAAGTCACTAGCTGCGCTATTGACAGTGAAGGCTACTTACTAGGACAGGCATTTGTAAATCCCGACCACTCTACTCCAGGAAACTATATTGGCGTTTTTCAATCAGCAAGTGATAAACCACAAATTCCACATGCATCACTTTCTAATGGTGACCGAGTACGATTGCATGAATCTGCAATCATATTGTCTCGCTTCATGAGGAAAAAGTGATGAATTTGTATTCATTTCGGGATTCTACTAGTGTATCCAACTTATGTTACGCATCAATTTTCGATGGTTTAATTAACAACAACTAAGGAGAGACATATGAGTTCAGGAGATGTCCGCGGTTTGTATTTCGAACAATATGAGATAGGCATGGAAATCACCTCTCAAGGTCGCACCATCACTGAGGCTGACATTAATTCTTTTGCTGGTCTTTCTGGAGACTATAACCAGATACATACCGATGAAGTCTACGCTAGTGCTTCAGCATTTGGACAACGAGTAGCCCATGGACTATTGGTCACATCAATTGTTTCTGGTTTAGCTGTACAAACAGGATTTATGGAAGGAACTGTT
>CAJWIA010000189.1 GCA_913040765.1 uncultured Anaerolineales bacterium
GATGCCGTTCATAAGATATGATATTGGCAGACAAGTTGCCCCAGGGATATGAAGGCGTCCATACTCACTTTTTTCGCGCACGTCAAACACTATTGCTTTCTCTGTTTCCGTATTAATAGCCGTGTGCAAATCCTCGGCAGTACAATAATCAACATCATATTCCTTACCATGAACTCCAGCTTCATCGCCGCCGATATCGCTAGATTTTATGATTGGCTGGCATTCAGCGAAGACACGTACATTACAATGATATTGACATATACGACCATCGAGTACATGGTGAAATAAGTGGCTTACCGCATTTTCGCGAGGTAGCAAATTGCCTCTACCGATATATTCAATAAATCCACTTGCTTCCATCATTTCAACAACTTGTGGTCTCGCCCCAACTACATATACATCCCCATTCTGATCACGATACCGTCGTACGACTGCCTCAAGCATATGGATACCACTTACGTCACATTTGTCTACAAGATGTAGCCGCAGTAACAACAAATACTGATCCGGGTGTTGCTCTGAATTACGTCGTATGGCATTCTCCACATGATGTACCGCCCCGAAATACAGGGACCCTTCAATCGCAATCATCCCAAGCTGCGGACACACCGATCGATCAGCTTCGGGCAGAAAATACCGAAAATTATCGTCAGGCACCACCGGCCAGACTCGTGGAGTAGCAGATTGCACCAAATATTGTGCGAACGACACTAGCATTCCAGCAAGCACAGCAAATTCTAATGGCAAGAGCAAGGTAGCCATGAATGTCGCTATCATAATAATAGTGTCACCATTTGATGATCTAACAATACGTCCTATCTCTACTCTATTTACCATCCTCCAGGCCGTTACCATAAGCACACATGCCAATCCAGCTCTAGGCAGATAACTAGCAAATGGCCCAAATACAATAATCGCCACGAGAACCCATATGCCCGCATACACGCCAGACATAGGGGTGCGTCCCCCACTAGAGTAGTTAACAACCGTCCTAGTAAACGATCCAGAGCATGTATAACCACTTAGTAATCCTGCAAAAATATTAGCCAAACCTTGGCCCACAAATTCTTGATTGCTATCAATACGCTGCCCACTGTCAGCTGCGACGGATCTAGAGATAGATATGGCTTCAACCAACCCAATTGCAGATACAGCTAGTGCACCTGTAGACAGTTTTCCAACCAATTCAAGATCAAATATAGGTATATTGGCAATTGGCGGTAATTGGCGTGGGAGTTCGCCTAGAACAACGACGTTCTGATCCTGTAGGCTAAAAACGACTACTACTAGAGCCGAAACAACCATACCAATAAATGTAATCGGCATACCGGGCTTTATTGTCGCTACACCAATCATTACACCTAACGTTACAAATCCCAGAATCACGCTGGGCGGATGTATATCTGCTGACCTTTCGCCAATTTGGACCAATATATGGTAGACACCAGGTACATGTTCCACCGGAGTTCTTAATAAATGAGGTAATTGACTTACTGCAATCAATATCCCAGCACCCGCCGTAAATCCCGTAATCACGGAGTCCGACACAAAATTTACTAACACGCCCATATGAGCCACACCGATCACTATCTGGATTACACCCACCATAACGGCCATTAGTCCAGCCGCTAATATAAATTCGGAGGAGCCAGCATCTGCCACAGACAACAACGAATAGAACATCAGCAGAGATACAGCGTTAGTAGGTCCAGTTTGTAGATGATAGGAACTTCCCCACATGCTTCCTACAATCGAAGCAATCACTGCCGCATATAGTCCCATGTATGGAGGTAAACCAGCTATAAGCGCATAAGCGATAGCCTGCGGAGTTAACACAACAGCGACATTCAATCCTGCAATTATGTCGGGTTTCAAATCGTAGGGTTTGTAGTCTTTGATAACATACAATGGTTTAGCAAAGAACTGAGGTATGTCTCGTATTCCCCCCACGATCCAATCAAATGCCACATTACCATTCAGCAGATTATTATTTTTCATAATTTACGCTCAAGAAATAACCACTATGAAAGCCAGTAGGCCTCATCCAGCGGCCTAAGTGGCCTATTGAACCACAGCGGCCGACGTGTTCCATCAGGACTATGTTCTACCGCAGGTTTAGTAAGTGCCATCCATTCCCTGTAAACAGCGACTGACTTGTTCGTATCTACATAAACGTCTCCAGCACTGTCTTCAGGTCCGGCCACCGCAACATTAACTGCTTTCTGGTGCCAGCAATGTCCACCACTTATTGGGTCAGGATGAACTCCATGTGTAAGATTTTGTGGCACACCAACATTTTGCCACCAAATGCGTTCGGTATCAGGATCTTCCGATTTCCAGGATGTCGCGCCTCTAATCACTGACAGTTTATACGTACCATTACCATCCGTGTTAATAGAAACTAAATTACTCATACCAGGGCCAACTCCCACACTGTCTCTTTCACGCCATCGGCCGAGATGATGACTAAGGGCAATCACACCTGGCTTTACAGCTTCAGTTAACCAGATCTCATCAACAAAATATCCAATTTCAGTATCGATCCGCACCAAGTCCTTTTCAGAAATACCTCGTTTTTTAGCATCAATCGGATTCATCCATATAGGGTTTTTATGACTGATTTCATACAACCATTTTGAATTAGCGCTACGAGTATGTATTAATGTGGGCAGTCGGAAATTCGGGAGGAGCAACATTTGTCCCATGTCTGCATCGATATTATCTCTATGTACGTGACTCTTAAGAGTCCAAGGAACAACATAACATAAGTCATTCCATCCCCAATCCAATATGGTTTTACTATAAAACTCTAGCTTCCTACTAGGCGTATCAAACCCTCGGAAGTATTTATCACCGTTGCAAACCCCCGTAACAATGCCATCGGAATATACCAAACGATTTTTTCTAGTGTATTCAGTGTCGGGCGGCAATAGTACTTCAAATGGTTTTACCGGACCGGACTCTATCTCAAATGCACCGTATGTTTTCATGTATTTTAATGGGGTCATTCCCTCTTTTTCTGCAGCTTCAGGAAGACCCGGAACGCTATTTTCAAAAATCCACCTATAGTATTCATCTTGGGAGATGGTCTCACCTTCACGATACGGACTCTCAAACCATTTCTTTATCCCGAGACTCCCATCTCTGTCCATACGTACTGACAATTCGACCCAAAATTCATTCTCCTCCCAAACCTCTCCCGGATTAGATTCCATAGTGCTATCACACCTAATTCCGTTCCTTTCCATAGCGACTCTACGTACTGGCTGTCTAAAAGCTATCCACTTGCCAGCATGGGTCTCCTGGCTCACTAAATCGTGTCTTTCACTCGCGTGTCCCATCGGCAATACATAATCCGCATAAACAGCTGTTTCATTCCACGTCGGCGTCAATGCTACGTAACACTTGATTTTTTCAATGTCCTGCAGCATTTTGACCCACATAAACCCATCTGGATTTGTCCATACCGGATTATACACACGGGTGAAGTACACATCCACTTCACCACGATCTTCACTAAGGAAATGAGGCAACAAATAACTCATTTCATATGAAGACA
>CAJWIA010000190.1 GCA_913040765.1 uncultured Anaerolineales bacterium
TCTCACTTGTGATACAAACCGCAAGGTTACCGTAGATAGTCGAAAAACCACGCTGGAGGATGCTCAAGAAAGATACAATGATGTTGTTTCCCAGTACGATGAGGCAGTAGAACAATTAGAGAAATCTCGTCTACAAAACAAGAAACTGATCAGCTCAGCTGAAAGTGATCTAGCAAAGGCACAACGTAACCTTGAATGGGCTCAAAGCGGCAAATATAGTCGAGAAGGGATTATAGCTAATGCAAATCAGTCTGCTGATGACCCTGCTGTGCCACAGTCGGTATCACTTGCCACTCAACAATTAGAGGCTGATATAAAATTAGCAAAAGCACAATTATCAGATGCACGCAATCGACTAAGTGATCTGGAAAATGGTATAGATCCTGATGCTTTCGAGTTATCAAAAGCAAGATTAGACCAAGCCCAGGCATATGTAAACTATACTGATACTCAGATGGAGCAAATTAAGTTGCGGATATCGCAAGCCACAATATCTGTCGATTTAGCAAAGGTAGCGGAAAAATCCGCCTTGCTATCACTCAATACAGCAAGGACACAAATGAGGGCTTCGCAAGCAGCTTTAGACTCAGCCACCCAAAACTTAGCGAATAACGAATTAGTGGCACCCTGGGATGGAACTATTGCGGATTTGCCACTGATTTTGGATGAATACGTTCAGCCAGGACAACCCATTGCAACTCTAGCTGACTTCTCGGTCTGGAAAATTGAAACTGACAATCTGACTGAAATAGAAGTGCCGGATGTGTCTGTTGGACAGAATGTGAACATAAATCCTGACGCGCTTCCTGAACTCGAATTGAATGGAATAGTTAGTTCAATTAGCCAGTTGTTTACAGAAAAGCGTGGTGATGTAACTTACACTGTTACTATAGATCTTGAAGAATCAGATCCGCGCCTAAGATGGGGCATGACAATGGTAGTTACTTTTTCTGATTCTTAATCATCTTAGGTATCGCACTTCTTTATTACAGAGTTACAAAAATGCAAAGTCTTTTACAAAAATTGGGGCTTCAAGCAAATAATCGTGGGTCTTGTTTTGGGTCAGATGGATGGATATCCAACGATGATGGTGGCCTAATCATCTCTACTAATCCAACTACTGGTGAGATCATAGGTACTGTAGAAACAGCATCTTCAAAATCATACGAACAGGTACTATCTGAAGCCAGCAAATCATTTCTTGAGTGGAGAGAAGTGCCATCCCCGCAACGTGGTCAATTAATTCGCGACCTGGGAAATGCTCTACGCGAAAATTTAGAGCCATTAGGAGAACTAATTTCACTAGAAATGGGGAAAATACTACCTGAAGGGGTGGGTGAAGTGCAGGAAATGATAGACATATGTGACTTTGCAGTTGGTTTATCACGCCAACTTTATGGATTAACCATGCACTCAGAACGACCAGGGCATCGCATGTACGAACAATGGCACCCAATTGGACCTGTCGGAGTTATTACAGCTTTCAATTTTCCTGGAGCTCCATGGGCATGGAACGCGGCTATAGCTGCTGTTTGTGGCGATACAATCGTTTGGAAACCATCTGAAATCACTCCACTGACAGCTGTAGCTATACAAAATATCACAAATCAAGTGATGGCAGAACATGAGACTCGCGGAATCTTTAATCTGTTAGTAGGTAACGGGCCGTCTATTGGCCAAACATTGGTTGATGACAAGCGGATTCCCCTGATTTCTTTTACAGGCTCCATATCTACAGGCCGAAAAGTCAGTAAACAAGTTGCTACTCGCCTTGGGCGAACTATTTTGGAACTTGGTGGCAACAATGCAATCATAGTAACTCAAGATGCTGATATTGATCTCACAGTGAAAGCTGTATTATTTGGTTCCGTGGGTACAGCCGGACAGCGTTGTACTACCACTCGCAGACTAATAGTACACAGTTCAATTGTAGATAAATTGATAAACCGTCTCATAGAAGCATACGCAAGCGTGTCAATAGGAGACCCTTTGGACGACAATACGCTGATGGGCCCTATGGTCAATGAAGGTGCAGTGAGCAATATGCTTAATGCGGTGCAAAGAGCACTTGATAATGATGGAATTTTATTGTATGGGGGTAAAAGATTACCTGAAATAGGTTCGTTATTCGTAGAACCTACAATCATACGTATGCGTGAGCAAACACCCCTAGTATGCGAAGAGACGTTCGCGCCGATTTTGTACATAATGGATTATGAACAACTTGAGGATGCTATCAACATGCACAATTCAGTACCACAGGGACTTTCCAGTGCCATTTTTACAAGCAATATAAATACTGCTGAAAACTTTCTATCAGTAGGAGGATCAGACTGCGGTATAGCCAACGTTAATATTGGTACATCTGGAGCTGAGATTGGTGGTGCCTTTGGAGGCGAGAAAGATACAGGAGGTGGCCGAGAATCTGGATCAGACGCATGGAAAGGATACATGCGGCGCCAGACTGTCACCATTAACTGGACAAACGATTTGCCTCTATCACAAGGTATAAAATTCACAGGAACGGAGCAGGATTAATGGCTAATTCACACATTCTAATTTCCGGCGGAAGCGGACTCATAGGACGAGAACTGACAGATGGACTACTCAAACTAGGCCATACGGTATCAATACTTAGCAGAAAACCGCAAGAAGTAAGTATGCCGGATCAAGTAAATGTAATTGCGTGGGATGCGCGCACCTTATCCGGATGGGAACAAGAAATAGAAAAAACAGATGCTATTGTACATTTGGCTGGTGAAAGCATAGCCGGCAGTGGCTTATTTGGCTTGTTTCCCCAGCGTTGGACACCATATAGGAAAGAATTAATCTCAAAAAGCCGAATAGAATCCGGGCAAGTATTATCTAAAGCAATAGAAGGTGCCCAAAATAAACCACAAGTATTTATTCAAGCTTCAGCTATAGGATATTATGGGCCTTCCGACGCACAAATAATAACTGAATCTCAATCACAAGGAACAGATTTTGCGGCGCGAGTATGCCAATCATGGGAATCTTCAAGTGCAGTTATAGGAGTTGGTGTAAGGAGGATAGTAGCACGTTTTGGTTTGCCTCTAAGCATTAAGGGAGGCTTCTTACCTCGAGTACTTTTTCCCTATAAGATGTTCGTGGGTGGACCTATAGGAAATGGCAAACAATACTATTCATGGATTCATATGGATGACACTGTCCAATCACTTATATATCTCATCGAGAATGAAGAGAACTCAGGTATATTTAATATTACTGCTCCAAATCCTGTAACAAACTCTGAATTTGGGCGAAAGCTTGGTGG
Organism: uncultured Anaerolineales bacterium; assembly: GCA_913040765.1. Lineage (GTDB taxonomy): Bacteria > Chloroflexota > Anaerolineae > Anaerolineales > UBA11657 > UBA11657. Next base: position 3,296 of record CAJWIA010000190.1, read on the forward strand.
CACAATGAAACTCCCACACTGGATGCCGGTGCCCGGACTAGCATTTCGAGCACTTTTTGGGGAAGTTGCAGATGTGGTAGTTAACGGACAACGGGTTATACCAGAAAGACTAGAGAAAGCTGGATTTTCGTTCCGCTATCCTAATATCGAAAAAGCCCTACAAAACACATTATCGAAAAAATAACTTGTTACAAAATCTCACTAGTATGTAATCAGGTTAGGTACTATTTCTAAATCATATATGGTTATAGATTCGTCTCCA
>CAJWIA010000191.1 GCA_913040765.1 uncultured Anaerolineales bacterium
TATATAATCGAGAAATAAATTATGCCTAATAAAGCACCCTTGCTTGAAGTGAAAGATTTGCAAACTATCTTTTCCACATCAGATGGTGTGGTTAATGCCGTAAATGGCATCTCATATTCTCTAAAGGCAGGAGAAGCATTGGGGATAGTAGGTGAGAGTGGATGTGGCAAAAGTGTTGGTGCGCTTTCAATCATGGGCTTGATACCCAATCCTCCGGGTCAGGTTGTTGATGGGGAGATATTGTTTGATGGTACTGACCTCTTAAGCTTGAGTGTCGAGAAGATGCGTCAGGTACGCGGCCAACAGATTGCCATGATATTTCAAGACCCAATGACATCGCTTAATCCTGTCTTGACTATTGGTCAACAGATTGGTGAGGCACTGCGACTCCATAAAGGGCTGGATAAAAAAGGAGCTCGGCGGCAGACTGTACATCTTCTGGAGACAGTTGGCATCCCAGATGCTGAACAGCGGTTAAATAGTTATCCACATCAATTTTCAGGAGGCATGCGTCAGAGAGTTATGATTGCTATGGCTCTGTCTTCTGAACCTAAGCTACTTATAGCAGATGAACCGACGACTGCCTTAGATGTGACCATTCAGGCTCAAATTGTTGATTTAATCAAACGCCTTCGGGATGAGTTAGGTATGGCTATTATTTGGATAACACATGACTTAGGTGTGGTGGCAGGTTTTGTAGATAAGGTTGTTGTGATGTACGCTGGACATATAGTCGAAATGGCCCCATTGAAGGAATTTTATGCTAACCCGTTACATCCCTACACCATAGGGCTTTTAGGATCGCTGCCTAGAATTGATGCTAAATCTGACCAAAAACTTGTTTCAATTGATGGTTTACCTCCAGATCTTATAGATATGCCTTCCTGTTGCCCATTTATTGACAGATGTTCCTATGCCATTGAAAGATGTGGTGAAGAAAATCCGTCGCATAGACAAGTGGGTCCTGAGCATTACATTGCATGCTGGGTAGATGTGGGGGAAGATAGCAACAATGGATAAGCAAGTACTATTAAAAGTAAGGAATCTAAAGAAATATTTTCCGGTTACTAGCGGGATAATATTCCAGCGTGAGACTGGATCAGTGAAGGCAGTTGATGACATATCGTTTGATATTTTCAAGGGAGAAACTCTGGGGCTTGTGGGTGAAAGTGGTTGTGGAAAATCGACCGTGGGGCGTACTGTGTTGCAGCTTTACCGGCCCACTGCGGGGCAAGTACAATTTGATAATATCAATTTAGTGAAACAAAAAGGTACAGGTCTTCGAAATATCCGTCGACGCTTGCAGATGATTTTTCAAGATCCATATTCTTCACTTAATCCGCGTATGACAGTGGGCGAGATTCTTGCTGAGCCATTGAAGGTCCATGGTATTGCTAAGGGAAGCGAAAGTTTGGATAAAATTCGGGAGCTGCTAGATATGGTTGGTCTGAACTCTGATTTTGTTACGCGTTATCCTCATGAATTTTCAGGTGGTCAGCGACAGAGGATTGCTATTGCTCGCGCTCTTGCTGTTAATCCGGAATTCATTATTTGTGATGAGCCGATATCGGCACTTGATGTATCTATCCAGGCGCAAATCGTCAACCTTCTAGAGGAGCTACAGTCTAGATTAGGTTTGACTTACCTCTTTATTGCTCATGACTTAAGTATGGTACGCCACATATCCCACCGAGTGGCAGTAATGTACCTAGGTAAGATGGTCGAATTAACTGAGCGTGACCGTTTATATGATAATCCTCAGCATCCCTATACTAAAGCACTACTATCAGCGGTACCTATTCCAGATCCAGAAGTTGAGGAAAGACGTAGTCGTATCATTATGGAAGGTGATGTTCCTAGTCCTCTCAGTCCACCTAAAGGTTGCAATTTCAACACTCGGTGTCCAATAGCAGAGGACCGTTGCTTCGAAGAGGATCCGGAATTTAGACAGATATCAGAAGGTCATTGGTGTGCATGTCATTTGGTTCAATGAACTAAATTAATATGTACTGTTTGCACTACTGTTTGCACTAATAAATCTATCTAATCAAACCATTTGACAGTGATCAAACGTCAACTATTTATAGTATGTAGTTACCTGCTTGTTGTAAACATGATTTTGGGCGTTATGCGTCCTATGTTGTCTAGACTCGCTTATAGTATGGGAGCTAGCTTGACATTGATTGGTGTGCTTGGATTAGTGCTTGGTCTGTCACGAACAGGTACAAGTATATTAATGGGAGCCGTGTCGGATAGGCTGGGGCGAAAGATTGTACTTGTAATAGGTATTTGTCTTTTGGGTGTATCTTCGATAGGTACAGGTCTTAGTAAGACAACATCGTCATTGATAATTATGCAGATTATATTGGGGTTGGCATTTACTGCCTCTCTCAATACAGGTGTTGTATGCATCGCTGACATTATGCCAACGGAAAAACGAGGACTGGCGTTTGGAATTGGGTCTACTGTTCTGGGAGCTGGTTTCAGCCTTGGATCATTCCTTGGAGGAATGATGACGCAATATTGGGGTTACCAGGCTGTGTATATTGGCACTGGCGTTTTTGCCGTGTTGGGTATAGTACTGGCATATATGTATGTCGATAATTCATCAGAAAGAAATGAAATGGCAATATTGCCTTTGCTGAAACATGCCAAATCGATAATTCTAAACAAGCCTATTCTAATCTTGTCGATTGGTGGCGCATTGAGTTTCATGGTATTTGGTGGATTAGTGGTTATGTTTTTTCCTATATATGCTATGTCAATAGGTATGGATCACTCAACAATTGGCATTATGTTTGCTGTCCGTACGGCGGCTTCTACATTGGTCCGGTTTCCAGGTGGCATTTTTTCAAAAGGTGTTATTGGACAATGGTTGCTTCCCATTTCACTTATTGGTACGGCCGTATTTGCTCTTATAACGCCCCAGCTACAGAGTCCAGCACTAATGATGGTTTTTCTTGTGATCGAAGGTATATCTTACGGGCTATATTACACGATAGGACAATTGTTTGCAATGAACCTCAGTGCAGACGTGAGTCGAGGTTTGGTATTAGGGAGTTATGCAACTTTTAGTGGAATAGGAGGAGGTATACTTCCGTTTTTCATGGGAATAATTGCTGATGCTGTAACTATTGAAAGGATGTTTCAGCTGACATCTATACCCGTGTTTATTGGTGCAGCAGTTATGATTTGGAGACTTGTTAAAGCAAACAGCAGTACCACCATGGATTTGGTGTAAAATTACATTGTCAATGATGTGCATCTAGCAGACAAACTATAAATTAAATAACTTTATGATTCAATAATTCTTGTAACGACACAATATTTATTTGGAGGTAGCGATTTGAATACTACAAAACAGCAGGTCTGGGAACAATGTGATGTAAATCGTCAAGAGTTCCTTGATTTTCTCAGAGAACTCATTTGTGTGTCAGCTCAAGGCGAGAGTGATATTCAAAATATTGTATCTGAAAAACTGCAGTCTATTGGTTTGGAAGTGGATAATATCGATTATCTACCTCAGGAATTGAGTGTTCGGCAAGAA
>CAJWIA010000192.1 GCA_913040765.1 uncultured Anaerolineales bacterium
TTCAACATCTTTGTTGATCGCAACAATAATCTTTGATGTGCGCATCCCAGCTTGATGCTGTATAGCACCAGATATTCCACATGCAATATACAAATCCGGACTTACTGTTTTCCCAGTTTGCCCTACCTGATGATCATAAGGTATCCATCCCGAATCAACCGCAGCACGACTTGCACCTACCGATGCACCAAGAACACTTGCTAATTCACGTACTGGGTCGAAACCATCCGGACCTCCCACACCACGTCCGCCAGACACGACAATATTTGCGTCAACAAGACTAACATCATAATCTGCAGCAGTATAGTCAAGCACTTTTACCATAATATCTGACTCGGTCATAACAGGTTCCACCTCTATAATCTCAGCCATCCCGTCACACTCCCCCACCTTAGGAAATGCGCGAGGCCTCAAACTAATTATCTGAGGATGCAAATTGTCGAGTGAAATTCTCGCATTTAATTTTCCTGCATAGACAGGACGCGTAACTTGTGTACATCCCTCCTCAATATTCACATCAGTACAATCTGCAACAACTGCCACTCCTAGATCTATACTGAGAAATGCAGATAAATCGCGACCCCTAGTAGTTGCAGGCAAAAGAATAATGTGCGGTTTATAATTCTGATACAGTTTCGCGGCAAGAGCTCCATATGGCTCTATCCGAAAATCTTCCATAGTATGATCATCACACACAATAATAGTGTCGGAAACGTATGTCGCAACCTCACTCACCAATTCATCTGTTTGATGACCGAACACAAGTACAGTCACGCTAGTATCTAACTGCGATGCAACAGATTTGGCTACACTTATAGCCTCCCAAGACGCCGCAAGGCCATTGCCTTTGAAATGATCTATGTATACCCAGACACCTGACCCCATCAGATCACCTTGTCTTCGACTAATTTTTCAACTAATTGTGCTGCTATAGAATTCATATTCGGCCCATCCAACAGTTCAGCATCTGTGCTTTTCCTAGGTATTTCTTGAATTTCAGACCAAGTCAGAGAGCCATTATTATCGCTGGTAATTTTGTCATCCAATTCAAGATCATCCAATGTTAACACTTCCACTTCAGCTTTGCTAGCTTTACGTATACCTACAAATGACGGATAACGAGGCTCATTGATTTCCTTTACTACACTAATTACAGCAGGTAATTTTCCGGAGCAGGATTGCTTTCCTTCCTCCAACAATCGAACCAAACTTATGTGTGCGTTTTCAACATCAATTCCTGATAATTCAGCCACATAGCTGAAACCGGTCCAACCCAAACCATGCGCCACAGACATAGGAACAAGTCCAGTGTCACCATCAATAGCTTGCTTACCAAAAAAAACTATCTGAACATTGTCTAGTTTTTCAATAGCTCTGGCTATTACAAGAGATGTAATTCGAGCATCATAGCTTTCCATAGACTCTTCTGATATCAGAATACCATGGTCACATCCCATAGCAATTGCAGTTTTCAATGCTTCCTTTGAACTTTCCGGTCCCATAGTTAACACAGTAACGCTGCCACCAAATTTATCCTTAGCCCTTAGAGCTTCTTCAATTGCATACTCATCCCAGGGATTTACAACCATTGGAGCATCTCCCCAACTGACAAGTCCATTTTCCACGAACATGGTTGCTGCACTATCAGGAGTATGTTTTATGCAAACTAAATTGTGCAATGCGCCCTCCTCAAAGATAACTGTATTTATATGAAAATCTCGCAAATTCTACCATAAACAGTACACTATCCCATATTATATGTTACTCTCTCATGTTAAAATTGCAATCAATCTAAGTCAATGGAGCTAAATTGCTATGAAATGCATATTTTGTCAAATAGTGAGTGGTGAAATGTCTGGAGACATATTGTTGCGCAATGAACATATATGTGCTTTTCGAGACATTCATCCAGCAGCGCCTAAACACGTTCTCATAGTACCTAACAAACACATCGCTTCAACTGAAGAGCTCAGCAACAATGACAGAGATGTTGCTGCGGAGCTTCTGCTAGCAGTCAAAGAGGTATCAAAATTAGAAGGAATAAGTGAAACTGGGTACAGAATAATATCAAACTGTGGGTCTCATGGTCGCCAGGAAGTAAAACATCTACATATTCATGTGCTAGGAGGCGCTCCCATGAGGAACGGACTAGGTTAATAGCGCATGCTATAATCGAACAATAGTATCAAAAAATACACGTGATAAATGTGGTAATCAATCACTCAAGGCACAGAATTAAAGAAAGAATACACTATGAACAATGTAGCCCTATGCGTAACCATAGAGATTAACATATCATGACAACCAATCATTCATCATGGTATGCGTCTAGACCATGGATAGTTGGAGTAGTCTTTTCTCTTATTGCACTCACTCTTATAATTGTTCCACTTGGTAACAACACTGAGTTAGATTTACAAATTGGTGATCCAGCACCGTTTGATATAGTTGCTCCACGCTCACAGACATATATTAGTACTTTACAAACAGAGAGTGCACAAGCCGCAGCTGAAAATGCTGTACCAAGAATTTATGACCCCCCTGATACCCGCGTATCTCGTCAACAAATTTCGTCTGTAAAAGCAGCGATTGCATTCATTGATTTGACTCGCTCTAACAAACTAGCGACTACTCATCAGAAACAGCAAGAATTTACCAAACTAGGTAATGTGAACATGCCTGACGATCTTCAGATTCAATTGATACAAATTGAAGATGCGCGCTGGCTTGTTGTGCAAGAGGAAATTATTAGAGTTACTGAAAATATCATGAGTGAGCCCATTCAAGAAGACCAGATGGAACAAATCAGACAACGGATACCGGTGCTTATTAGCGTGGAACTAAGCATAGAAGAAGCAGAATTAGCAGCAGTTTTGGTTCAACAATTTATAGTGCCCAATTCTCTATTCAATGAGGTTGCTACCAATAAAGCACGTAATGCTAGCGTAGCAGCAGTAGAACCGGTCGAACAAGCTTTTGCTCAGGGCCAAACAATTATAGCGCGTGGTAATGTTATTTCTGCTGAAGACCTAGAAGCCATGACTGCTCTAAACATGCTAGAACCACAGCGCAGTCAGTTTGAAAGATATTTCCCATCATTTACTGCAATAGTATTGGTGGTCTCGACAATGACTCTTTATCTTTTAAGATCCCAGCCTGGTTTTTTCTATCGTACTAAACACATGTTGTTCGTTGTATTATTATCACTTATTTTTCTGTTTGCTGCCCAATTTGTAATTCCACAAAGACTTGTCCTCCCTTTTCTTTTTCCAGCCGCGACACTTGGCATGCTTATAGCTGTCGGTCTGGGAACAGAATTAGGATTAATTGTTTCAGCACTTTTTGTGGTATTTATTGCCATCGTTTCTGACGGCCGGATAGAAATAGTGATATATCATCTAGTTGGACCAATGGTAGCAATATTGTCTTTAGGTAAAGCGGAACGAGTAAACAGTTTCCTCCTAGCTGGTTTAGCAACTGCTGCAGCCAATTCAGCCGTAATCATAG
>CAJWIA010000193.1 GCA_913040765.1 uncultured Anaerolineales bacterium
TCACTACTGAAGTAGTTATTATTTTGCATGCGAGCAAAAGCCTGTATTGCGATATCGTGTGCTTTCACTGCATTTTCTACCCTACCAACTGAGACAAAACGTTTGGTTTTTACATCGTTTCTAGCTCTACTTCGTTTATCATAGTGACCCAAGTCGACAAAAAAAGGGAATTTCACAATCTTATTTGCGGGACAACCCATAGCTTGTAATGCTTGAATTGCAGGGTCACCAGTACCCATAACAACCCTGGCATGATGAAATATCCACAATAACCAACGCTGACGTAGAATTGATTTCAACAACTTACGATCAGAATGCATATCAGGAGTATCAGTCCATAAAGCAAATGGTAATCCTAGAATCGCCAATAGGCCGCTCACGAGAACAACAGTAGGAGTGTTCCAACCAGCAATCACAACCATGTCAGTATTTGGTTTGATAGCTTCACCAACCAATCTCCAATCTATCCAAAGAAATTTACGCATTGGACGCACCATGAAACCACTTCCTAAATCAGTACTCCATGGATGCCTAGGATCATACTTCTTGCTAGTGACCACATTGAGATCAAATTGAGGTTCTGAGTGTAGTGCCCGAAACAAAAAGCTATTGTATGGGGTCAAAGTCGAACAAATCCACAACAGACTAGAATGCATATACCTTAAAAAGCCTTATTGACCCTCATATGATTTGTGTGACCAAGTTTCTATATCACCCACCCACTGTTTCATACGACTAACTACATCATAGCCGCTTGAAATACACCTTGCTCTGCCTGCATTAGCTATCTCTATTCGCTTATCATCATTCTTCAAATACCAGTTGCATTTTTCTATTAGTTCTTCTCTTGAGGAAAACATAACCGCTTCCGAATCTTCTTTGTAAAGATCTTGCATTACAGAAGTACGTTCACACATCAAGAAACCGCCCATTGCTGGTATTTCAAATACACGAGTAGTGTAATCGTCATGATTCGCTCTACTAAAAAAAGCAAGGCTAATTTTTGATCCAGCAATTGTCTTAGCATACTCATCTTCATATACTGGCACGATGTTACCAAACACATTCTTTAATTTTGATGGTAAGTAACGTTGCCAATACTTCGTACCTCCATATACTTTTACTTGGAGACCGTTACTAACCAATGCGTCCAAATAACTCATTCGAGAATCAAGTTCCGCATGACCCACAAAAACAATATCATTATCGTAGCAACCTTTATCTGGACCTTTCAGAACTACAGGCCTATGCATCCATGGCAAATAGAAATGATGCAATTCCTTGACTAACTCTACCCCGCATCTACGATAGTCACCGACATTCTTGCCACGAAACACATGGTGACTTTTAAAATATGGTATCAACGTTCTCCATACTTTCAATGACGGATTTGATCTGTGTTGACCGAATGGATCATCATTGTGATATCCTGTTACCCAAGCCCAGCGAGACAAGTGCTTAATAGTGACAATATCTATTACTGGTACAGCATACAGCAACACAACATCGGCTCGCACATCATCTGCAACTTCTAACAACTTTCTTTTAGCCCGATGAATTCCAGGGCCAAACAAGAAACGCCTTTCTAATCTGCCCATGACACCTCTGGACAATGATTCTGTCCAGTCCAACACAGTAACTTTTATGCCCAATTCCCTTAATCCTCTAGCCCACGCTGGAGCATACATAGGATACTCTTGCGAACCTACCAGTAATACATGCATGAATACTTACCTGTGATGATATTGATCTACCACTTGCTGATAGACTGCTTCAGTCTCTGTTCCAGCACGTTCCCATGTAAACATATCGTTTATGCGACTCTCAGCAGCTTCCCCATAGAACTTGCACAATGCTGAATCGTCACTCAAGCTAATCATTGCACTTATCCAAGGCTCAGGACCTTGATTAATTGGAAGCACAAAACCTGTCTTGCGATGACTCACCACTTCCGGAAGAGCACCCTTATTAGATACAATTGCAGGAGTTCCACAAGCCATAGCTTCAGCCACTGCCAATCCAAAACCCTCCATTTTTGAAGGAGACAGAAAAGCAATGCTACTAGAAAACATTCTCACTAAATCTGTTTCAGATTGATACCCTACCAAGCGAACCTTTTCAACTAAATCCATTTCATGAATTTTCCTATCTAACTCATCTCGCAATTCACCTTCACCGGTAATAATGAGTATCCCATCACGGCCCATTTTGGACCATTTATCCATAATATCTAATAAGAAATTGTAATTCTTGCGAGGCTCTAATACACCTGACGAAATAAACACTGGAACATCATCTGATATCCCCAATTTGTTGCGCCAGCTATTGTCTTTTGCATCTAACACTGCTGACTTAGCTCTGACGCCGCAATATATATAATCTACTCTATCGCTAATTTCTGGTACTCTTTGCTTTAAATTGGACATAGAATGACAACTAATTGTTAATATTTGATCGTAACGTGGCAATAGGTATTTTTCTACCCATCTAGCACCCCTGATACTGTCATCAATATGATAGATCATTCCAACTATTGGAATACGCAGCAATCTACTAATCCAAAGACTCATTAGACCATACGAATAAGGACTATGGTCTCGAATAATCTGGGGACGAAACCTAAGTGCTGCACGTAAAACTGATGGGAAAGCAGTAATGCCTAATGATTGGGGAATCTTCATTCCACGAGCTGATATCCAGTGTACCTGTGTCCCTGGTGGGACTGTAGCTATCATTCTGTTTGCTCTAGGCATTACAATCTCAACAATATTGTCCCGACATGCTAGTTCGGACAATATTTCATAATCTGCTCTACCACCTCCAGATGTAACAGAAAATGCTGTTTGTATGGCCAATATACGCATCAGGATTTTTTTACAGTGGCCATCTTATTACTTATAAAGACCGAACGTAACCTTTCACCCAAATTAAGCCTCAAGCGATAATATATCTCCCATACTCTGTACCGATACAAAATTAATAATAAGTTCAAGGCATTATTGGTTTTGGCAAGCCATTGCTCAGGACAATCACTTTTAACCCATACCATACCTGAATAATCATCTGGTAAATGTTCCTTTTCTCCTCCTGACCAACGACGATCAGTCTGTATGAGAATCGGACTACAATAGGGTGAAACGTCATCTTTCACAAGCTTTTGGGTGCCTAACCCCCAGTCTTCAGTGGAATAATCATCAAATAGGACTCCAATACTGCCGCTAGCATGATGTAGAGACATAATAAAATCATGTCTAACCGATCGATATCCATGTCCTGCATCAATAAATGCAAAATCTACCGGGCGACCTGAATATGATTGCATGACTGCACCCGATAATCCAACCATATTATCAATATGTTTCATCCATGACGATTTTGCTACTTCTTGCCAGACATCATGTCGTGATAAATATCTTACATTTGCTTCATCAGAACCAGGCCAGATAATAGGCCATTTGAATCGCTTTGAAGGAGAAACCATATCAATTGTATGAATGGTGCCTG
>CAJWIA010000194.1 GCA_913040765.1 uncultured Anaerolineales bacterium
AAAACATTCGGCTTCCTGTCGAGTCAGGTCTATTACTCTTTGAAGATGTGGTTGAAATACCGAATAATCATCATTCTGCCTAGCTAAAGCCCAAGCCTCCTGCGCTAATGCAGTAGTACTAGCTAGATCTGCCACCAATTGACTGGGTATCTTCCTTTCACGTTCATACTGACGCTCTACTAAACGCAGTAAACTCGCTTCATCAGTGTCGTAATCCCACTGTACTGATGTATTCTTCAAATCGTTTATAAGTCCACCAATTTCATCAGTAATAAACAATCGATGAGACAAACCTTGAAGTGTAGCCAATTGCTCGGAACGTGCTTTAGTACCTCCCGAAGGCATATAAGTCTGTTGTTCCCAAGACAACAATGCGGCAGCTCTTTGCAAATCAACAACCTCCGCTAGACGCATTTTCAAGGTCTCTAAAGTAGAATTCATAAGGTTCCTATAGTGAAATAATTTGCGCGGATCGTGATACATTGAAGTCTACCACAATCAATACAAATGCTCATCTGACTTGACCCAAACTTTCTATACATGGTAGAATGCCGCCCGTGCCAGTAAGCCCCCATCGTCTAGGGGACCAGGACGTGGGCCTTTCAAGCCCAAGACCGGAGTTCGAATCTCCGTGGGGGCACAAGTAGTATAATGAACAACATACATTGCTTTTCAATGTAGGCACATCCTTTACAGGACAAAAAATCCTACACTATATATTGACATATGCGCTTTGCCAAACCTAATAAGTACTCACATGTAACTTGGATTACACAACTGTTAATAGCATTAAGTCTCATGCTGTTGGTATCCTGTGGACGTGAACCTGAGCAACCAAATCCGGAAAGCAAAGCACAAATTATTCCCACAACATCATCAAAAACAATTTCCGAGGAAAGCTCAGCAATTGACGCTACACTCCCGCCACCAATTTCAAACAATACAATAGTTGCTCCCACAGTCACATCTACTAACACGGCAACTCCTGCTGCTACATTATTGCCAACTGCCACCATAGAGCCAATATTCGGACCACATGAGTATCCTAAAGGTATTAATCCTTTAACAGGCTTGTACGTAGAAGACACAACCAAATTAGAGCGTAGACCATTAGCAATCAAGATATCTCATTACCCGCGCAGTGTAAGGCCTCAATCTGGTTTAGCAACAGCCGATATGGTATGGGAACACTATGCTGAGGGAGGTACTACCCGATTTACGGCAATATTTTACGTGGGAGAAACTACACGAGTTGGCTCAATTAGATCAGCACGGCTTATTGATACTACTTTAACTGAAATGTTCGGCGGAGCACTAGTAGCATCCGGCATGTCAGATGGTACATTAGAGAGACTGCGTCAAAAAACCTGGTATCCAGCCGTAATAACGAACTCAACAAGTTTTGGTTGTCCGCCCATTTGTCGAGAAAGCCAGAGTGCTAACTCGGTATTCGTAGATACAAGTGCTGTCTGGCAAACATTAGACGATCTGGGACTCAACGTGGCGCCCAAAATACAAGGGTTAGCTTTCCAAGAGACCATACCAAACGGAGGCCAAAATGCTGTACGTTTACGGGTAGATTATAGTCGTGAGGCGCATTCTGAATGGCGTTACAACCCTGATGATGGAAAATATTATCGCTGGACAGAAATATCAGAAGTGGACCTTGAGCCACATTTTGATTACAACACCAAGGCGCAAATTACAGCTGATAATCTTGTAGTGCTTTTCGCCAATCATGTTGTCGATTCTACTGTGCCTGAGGATTATGCCGCGGATGGAATTCACGCAGCGTTTGCCACCGAGATTCAATTATGGGGAGGAGGTCCAGCTCTAATATTACGTAATGGCCAGGCCTACTCAGTCAACTGGGTACGCATGGATAGCGCAGACATGACATTTCTAGTTGACGCAGACAACAACTCAATAGCGTTACATCCAGGGAAAACCTGGTTTCATACCACGGGTCTAAGCTCAGAGACTGCTGATCAAGATGGAGTATGGACAATCACACATAAGTCACCCTATGACTGGGGTAAGCTTATATTACCAACAGAATGACCCGATACTAATATCAACAGGAGAAACATATCATGCAACTAGCCAAACGCATGCGCACAGTAGAACCCTATTTTTTCGCAAAGCTAGGTTTACGTATTGCAGAACTTAAAGCGGAAGGAAAAGATATTGTCAGGTTGGATGTAGGATCACCAGATTTACCTCCTGCACCATTCATCGTGGACACTCTACAAAAGGCCAGCTCAGAAGAAAATTTGCATGGATATTCACCGCTAGGAGGCACCCCCGACTTCCGAGGAGCAGTATCCACTTATTATTCTGATCGTTTTGACGTAAATCTAGACCCAAAATCAGAGGTGGTTGGACTGATTGGATCGAAAGAAGGACTCTTTCATTTGTCTATGGCTTACCTAAACCCTAATGACGTGGCATTAGTACCTGACCCCGGATATGCCGTCTATGCAAGCGCAGCTAAATTTGCCGGTGCCGAAGTGGTGACTATGCCAATACTAGAGAGCAATCATTTTCTTCCAGATCTAGATGCCATCCCAGAAGATGCCAAACGTAGAGCCAAACTACTCTGGCTAAATTACCCAAATAATCCTACTGGGGCAACTGTCAATGATACATTCTTTGCTGAATTAGTAGAATTCGCCCACACACATCAAATAATGATCTGCCACGATGCACCTTATATGGACATTACTTTTGACGGATATAAGGCACCAAGTTTGCTGCAGGTACCTGGAGCACAGGAAATATCCGTGGAGTTCAATTCACTATCCAAGACCTACAATATGGCTGGTTGGCGTCTAGGGATGGCATGTGGACTTGAATCAGCAATTACAGCATTGCATACGTTGAAAACCAACGTGGACTCCAGCCAGTTTCAAGCTATTCAAGCAGCTGGAGTCGCAGCTTTGACCGGCGATCAAAGCTGGTTTAGTGAACGTAATACAATTTATCAGGAAAGACGTGATATTGTTTTAGATGGATTGTCAAAGACGGGTCTAGTGGCTCACAAACCACAAGCAGCTATGTATGTATGGGTACGCATCCATACCGAAGTGCCATCTAGTGAATTTACACAAGCAATACTAGAGGAAATTGGAGTATCAGTCACCCCTGGATCTTTTTTCGGAGAATGTGGCGAAGGTTATTTTCGTATATCGCTAGGAACACCAGCACCACGCATACAAGAAGCAATGGAAAGGATTGCCGCTTGGGTGTAATTTGATAATGACAAGATATCAATGTGTTGCTCGGCTGTTAGCAATCTGAATACCCTGTAGCCAAACTTCATCAAGTTCGATTTCAACACTTGCAGTAATACTAATGTGAGTACATTGGCCTGGGGGACAATGTGCCAGCCCTAAACGACTACGCGCAACCATCCTATACAACCTATCCCCAAGACCTGCCACAATTGGTAAATACAATAAACAGGCAG
>CAJWIA010000195.1 GCA_913040765.1 uncultured Anaerolineales bacterium
AACATTAGATTATTTCTTTGCAGCCACAGTTCATCAGTTTAGCTTTTGGTCTACACATGATCAAAAATACGACCAACCATTACTAGCCCCATTGGGCGGCACTATGCACAAAGGGTCCGATTACTTATGGGAATCATTTAGGCTAGCTTTAGAAAAAGATGAGGATTTCTGTTCTCCAGAAAGACAAGCTAATTTGAGTACAAACGAATTCACGGAAATCCTCAGAGATGATAATGGAAACAACCCAATGCCTGCACTAGAATTGCATCTAGAAGAATCACGAAGGTATGGTAAAGATATGCTCTCGCTTGGATTAACTCCAGATTCTATAATTGAGAACGTTAGCAAATCCGTCAACCCGCTACAAACCTTCCTAAAACTACTAGATAATGTTGGGGGATACAAAGAGGATCCATTGCGCAAAAAAAGCGGATTGCTAGCTCTGATATTGAATCAACGACCAGAGCAATTCCTCACTATACATGAGCATGAACAAGTAGACCCAGTAATAGATTATCATGCCATGCGATTATGTTTACGTGTTGGACTAATAAATGTACTTGACGAGAAACTGAGTGTAAAGCTAATTGACAGGAAGATAGTATCACCATCTGAGGAATGGGCAGTGCGATATGCTTCCTATCGTGCAAGAGAACAAATAGTCAAACTATCAGGCAAAAGTGAAGGTGCTGTAGACTACTTCTTTTTTAATGCACGTAATAGTTGTCCTGAAATGACAGAGCCTATATGTGAATTTTGTCCGATTGACCCAATATGCAATCATCTAAAAAACATGTTTCAACCTGTTTTACGTACAACCTTCTATTAGCAATTTGTCAGCTTAGATTGGTGCACTCGATGCGCAACGAATTAGCGATTAACTTTTGTTCTCTTGGACCCACAGTAATAAAACTACCAATGCTAATATATTGAGAACAGCAGCGGCAATACCACTTGCCCCAATACCAAATGGCAACAAAAACCCTCCCATTAAAGCTCCTAGCATACGACCTAAGGAATGCCCTGCTATGTTAGCGCTCATAACACTAGCACGTGCTACGGGCATCAACTCGGTCATCAATGGTAATATGGCAACAACCGCAAATTCAAAAGTAAGATAAACCAAAAACAATCCAAGTAGTGCTCCTGTCTGGCTTGTACCTAACAAAGGTAGAGCCAGGTAACTCAACACGCTTAGACCTATTCCCCACCCCACCGTGCGTCTTTTCCCATATCTATCAGAAAATGCTATTACACCACCTTCACCAAGCAAATCCGCGACACCTATGACTACCGTCGCCAACCCTATAGCTGTCAAAGTCATACCAAATGTAACCTCCAACCACGAAGCAAATACCACATTCAGGCTTTCATTGGCACCCGCAGTAAATACACCTAGCATCAATCCAGCAAGCACATTGCGATTGGAAAGCACAGTTTTCCAATGAGAGTACATATTAATAGGTTTGTCGACGGTATTTCTCTGGTTGGACAGCGTTTTCAACAATACTACCCCAGAAACAATGCCGAAAATAGTTAGAAACATGAAAGGGCGCGGTAAACCAATTTCTGGAGAAGGCGCTCGTGCAAGCATCCAACCCACAAGCGGCACTCCTATTAACATAGCACCAGCCCAGGCTAGCTCAGTAATCGCTAACACGCGCCCTCGTTGTGCATATGGAACTCGCTCCGATATATACGCTTGATGGGCAGGCTGATACAGAATTTGTGCCAAGATACCTAAGAACAAAAAAGCTACGAATATCCTATATCCTGGCCACAATGCCATAGCGGCCAATGCTGCTGATAGCACAAACATGGCTGCAACCATGATATTCCGCCTACCATATCTATCAGAAAGTCTTCCAAAAACGGGAGCTATCATTGCCAAGGCAGAACGCAAAGATAATAGTCGAATAAGAGTTTCTACTGGTACTCCAATCCCACGACTAAAAGCTGGCAAGAATGGATATAGCATACGCACTGCCGTATTAATTGTAAGGCGAGCAACTATAGTAGCAAATATCTGCATACCAAATGGAGTCTTATTGTTTGTACTTGTCATATCCTTAATTAGGGTCGACTGCTATGGCAACAATGCCAGTATTAGAGTGCTCAAGCATTATCGTATAAGTGTGATTGTTTACTGTGCCATTCCCATGCGGTGCGCAGGATATTGTCCAACTGTGAATTAGCAGGCTCCCAGCCAAGCTCGTGCTTGATTTTCTCGTAACTAGCTACCAATCTAGTCGCATCCCCATCACGTCTATCAGCTGGATTAACAGGAATATCGTGGCCAGTCACTTCACGCGCCATTTCGATAATTTCCTGATTAGAATATCCTCTACCAGAACCTAAGTTATAAACAAGAGTATCATTATGTTCCAGAGCATTCGCTGCCAAAAGGTGCGCTTCAGCCAAATCTGCTACATGGATGTAATCACGTATGCAAGTCCCATCTGGGGTTGGGTAATCAGTACCATACAAATTCACGTGGTCGGCCTGCCCAAGTGCGACTTGAAGCACTCTTGGTATTAAATGAGTCTCAGGATCATGCGCTTCTCCTCGGCCAGGCAATGCGCCACAAGCATTAAAATACCGCAATGCAGCAAAGCGTAATCCATAAATCTTTTGATACCAGGTCAACATACGCTCAACAATGTACTTTGTTTCACCATAGACATTTGCTGGATTAATCGGACTATCCTCAGTAAGTGGTTGGTCACTACTAGCATAGACGGCTGCTGTAGAAGATAGTACAAATCGATTGCATCCTGACTCAGCAGCTAATTCAATAACATTGTTTGAATAGGATACATTGGTACGAAAATATAATCCGGGTTTTTCCATTGATTCTCCTGCTTCAATTAATGAAGCGAAATGAAAGACAATGTCAAAATTCGCAGACATAAGCGCATCCCGTAAAGTTTTTCGGTCTCCTATATCACCATTAACGTATATTGCGCCAGACGGAATAGCCGCGCGATGACCACGTGAAAGATTGTCATATATGGTGACTTGATGACCTGAGGCCAATAAAATCTCAGCCGTAACACTTCCTATATAACCAGCACCTCCAGTCATGAATACGTGCATTATCCAAAATCCTCAAGCTTCAACTTAGCACTCCCTGCTACCAACCTTTTTATACCAACATCATCAAAAGCCACGATCACTAGTTCATCGCCAGACAAAAGCTTGCTTTCAATTACAATACCTGAACCAAAACTATCATGTGATACCTTCTGACCCGAGCTAAATTGTATCTCAATAGGTGGTTGCACAACATTTGGCGAAGATTTTAGATTTGTTTCGTCTGTTTGAGACCAATCTGTTTGACTTCTTGGTTCTTTTTTTCTCACATCTCCCGTGAGCAAGTCGACCGGCAAATCTTTCAGAAAACGAGATGGGATACCCTCAGAATAATAACCAAAGTTCGAGCGACGAAAAGTGTGTGAAAGA
>CAJWIA010000196.1 GCA_913040765.1 uncultured Anaerolineales bacterium
TCATGGCCAAACATTCTCTTATTAAATACCACATGAGATTCATAAATCTCCGCACCTAAAGCAACCGCCGCAAGTCCAGTGTATACAATTCCAGAGTGATCTGATAAGCCGATTGGAAGATCGTATCTCTTTTTCAAACTCGCAATTAAATTCAACCCTAACTTTTCTGGAGGAGTAGGGTATTCAGTTGTACATTGCAATACTGAAAGCTTATTTCCGTGATTATTGATGGTGGATACTGCGATATCTAGCTCTTGCTGTGAGCTCATCCCTGATGATATTATAATGTCCTTATTTGTTTTACATATTTTACTCAGCAGAAGTAAATTATTGACATCTCCTGATCCTATTTTATAAGAGCTAACTCCAATATTTTCTAGCAAATCAACAGCAGCGCAACTAAATGGTGTGCTTATAAAATCTAACCCAACATTTTCACAATGTTTTTTTACTACTACCCACTCCTCTAATGTCATCTCCATTCTTTTCCAGTAGTCATATCTGGTTTTATCTTTATATGAAAATTTAACTCTAAACTTTTCGAATTGACTACTTTCAGCATCTGCAATATGTGTTTGAAACTTAACTGCATCAACACCAATTTCTGCGATAGCATCTATATATGAATGTAAAATACCAATGCTCCCATCATGTGCCTGACCTACTTCTGCAATAATATATGTATTCATAATTCAGTAATTTGGTAGTTTTTGAAAACTGGTAACTCTTGTCTATAATCTTCCATCTACCTCGTTGGCTTTGAGTAGGTATTTTATGTCGTAGAGGATGTGATTTTGTTTGCCGTAGGCTTTTATCTGTTTCGAGGTTAGTTCTTTGAACTGGTTGTGAGCCACAGCTATGATTATTGCATCATATTTGCCTTTGGTTGGGTGCTCTATCGGATTAATTCCATACTCTTGTTGTGCCTCTTGTTTGTCTACCCATGGGTCGTATATCTCCACTTTGCAGTTGTATTTGGCAAATTCCTGGATTAGGTCGATTACTTTAGTGTTTCTTATGTCTGGGCAGTTCTCTTTAAAGGTTAGCCCCATAATTAGGATGTTTGCATCAACTGTATGAATCCGTTTTTGTGTCATCAGTTTAGTTACTTGATCTGCTACATAACTTCCCATATTGTCGTTTAGGCGGCGCCCAGCAAGGATCATTTCCGGATTGTAACCTACTTCTACAGCCTTATGGGTTAGGTAGTAAGGGTCTACGCCGATGCAGTGCCCCCCCACTAGTCCTGGACGGAATGGCAGGAAGTTCCATTTGGTTCCAGCTGCCTCCAGTACACTTTCTGTATCAATATTTAGTCGGTTAAAGATAAGTGTTAGTTCATTAATGAGGGCGATATTGACATCTCTCTGGGTATTTTCGATGACTTTCGCCGCTTCTGCCACTTTGATGCTATTAACTTTGTGAGTGCCAGCAGTGATGATGGTTTGGTAGAGCTGATCAACTTTGTCTGCAATTTCTGGTGTTGTGCCGGAGGTTATTTTTTTGATTGTTGATAGACGGCGTTCTTTGTCGCCGGGGTTGATGCGTTCTGGGCTATAGCCTAAAAAGAAGTGGGCAGTTTCCAGTGAACAATTTTCAGTAGTTCCGTATATTAATCCTGATTGTTTTTCTAGGATTGGAACACACACTTCTTCGGTTGCACCTGGGTACACGGTAGATTCATAGATTACTAAGTCGTTTGGGTTGAGGAGTTTGCCGATGATTTCGCTTGATTTTATTAATGGAGTTAGATCTGGACGTTTGTATTGGTCGATAGGAGTTGGAACGGTTACGATGTATATGTTACAGCCACGAATATCCTCCGAGTCTATAGTGTAGCGAAGGTTTTTTGCTTGTGCCAGCTCCTCTGGTTCTACCTCTAGTGTAATGTCTTTACCCTGCTTGAGTTCTTGAATTCTTGTTGTGTTAATGTCAAAACCGATGGTTTCTATTTTTTTCCCAAATTCCACAGCCAAGGGCAATCCTACATATCCTAGACCAACAATTGCTAATTTTATAGATGCTGTGTTATATTTTGTGGATTCTGTATTAGTCATAAAGATTGTATGCGTTGTGTCATATAACTCTATTATTCTTTGTAGTCATATGTCTTGTAACCGCTTTGTTTTATTAATTCATCTCTTTTGGCTATATTTAGGTCATTTTCCATCATCTCTGAAACCATCTCTTCCAAAGTGATTCTAGGCGACCATCCTAGTTTTTGTTTGGCTTTCATTGCGTCACCCAGAAGAGTTTCCACTTCTGTAGGACGATAATATCTTGGATCTACCTGAATGATTGGTTGAGGGGTACTGGAAGTAGCTGTATTATGTCTTATGTGTAAAGCGCTATTGGTACTTTCCTTAATACTTACAAAATATCCTTTTTCTTCTACTCCTGTTCCTTTCCACTCTATTGTTATCCCTAGATATTTGGCAGCGATTTCAACGAATTGCCTTACCGTATAATTTTTTCCAGTGGCAATTACAAAATCATCTGGCTGCTCTTGTTGAAGCATTAACCATTGTATTTCTACGTAATCTTTAGCGTGGCCCCAGTCTCGTTTCGCATTCAAGTTGCCAAGGTAGAGAGTATCTTGTAAGCCGAGGTAGATTCGGGTTAGTGCTCTGGTAATTTTTCTGGTGACAAAAGTTTCACCTCTAACGGGGCTTTCGTGATTGAAGAGGATACCATTGCAGGCATACATACCATAAGCCTCACGGTAGTTTACGGTAATCCAATAGGCGTATAGCTTAGCCGCCGCATAGGGGGAGCGTGGGTAGAAAGGGGTAATCTCTTTTTGGGGAGTTTCCTGAACTTTTCCATATAGTTCCGAAGTGGATGCCTGATAGTAGCGTGTCTTCTTTTCAAACCCTAGCACCCGAATAGCATCAAGTATTCTGAGCGCCCCTAATCCAACAGTGTCTGCTGTGTACTCAGGTGTTTCGAAAGAGACGGCCACATGAGATTGCGCTCCTAAATTGTAGATTTCATCTGGCTGGATTTCTTGAATGATGCGCACTAGACTCATTGAATCTGAAAGATCGCCATAATGGAGAATAAATTTTCTATCGCTTTCATGCGGGTCTTGATATAGATGGTCAATACGGTCTGTATTAAATGAAGATGAACGGCGCTTGATACCATGAACTTCGTAGTCTTTTTCTAAAAGAAATTCCGCTAGATATGCTCCATCTTGACCAGTCACGCCGGTAATCAGTGCCACTTTATTATTTTTATTCTCTTTCATTTTTCAGTTAACTGTATTTAAGAAATCGTTATAAGCTAATGTTAACCCTTCTTCCAAACTGATTGTTGGCTGCCAGCCTAAATTATTGATGCGACTGCTATCCATTAATTTTTGTGGAGTACCGTCTGGTTTTGTTTTATCAAATGCTATAGTGCCCTTGTAGTTAGTCACTCTTGCAATCGTATCTGCCA
>CAJWIA010000197.1 GCA_913040765.1 uncultured Anaerolineales bacterium
CTTTGTAAGACCAAAGTTGAGTGTCAAGGAATATTTAAGAATAATGATTTTTGTGCCGGTGCTTGGAGTTGTTATTAGTGCACCTTGGCTATTAAGTGCTTTTTCTATGTTAGGACAAATCAGTGTGCATGAACGTCAGTCACCGCAGTTACATCATCTTTTATGGGTGCTTACTGTCAATGGTGGGTTGACACCACTTTTTGCATTGTTTGGCATATGGTGGTCAGTACGTAGTCGTCACTGGTTAGACATATGGTCCATATCATGGCTTGTGCCCATTGTAGAAATATCGAGTTTAGGCAATTTGGATGCACTGTCTCGTCGTACATTGATTGACCCGATGCAGATTTTTTATCCTTTTGGTATGGCATGGCACGCTACTATAATTCCTCTCGCTTTGTTGGCAGCGCGTGGTTTAGAGCCGTTAGGTGATTGGATCGCAGGCAAGAAATTTTGGAAAGAGTGGCTTACTGGTTCTCTCTCAATTGTGTTGTTGTTAACAGGACTTGGATTAATTATGAGCAAATCTGTTGTATCCTGGACGAGAGCATATGTACCGCAAATTACTGGTGCGGTGGCAACTTCCGCTGATGTCAGTGCTTATAAGTGGTTGGGCGACAATTCCCCATCAGACTCTAAGGTGTTAAACTATCCTGGGCGTTATGAAGGTCAATGGGCAACAGTAATATCTGAGCGCACATCTGTTTATATTCGTGACCAGTTATTTTATATAGGAGCAGAAGATTTGCGAAATTTGCAGAAAAATATGGCGGTCGCTTTTCTTGACCCTGAGTCTGATGAGGCCTATGATTTGATTAGTAGACATGAGATTGACTACATTGTGGTTCCACAGTGGCTCAATGTTGCTAATATTGATCAAACACAAATGCGCTGGAAGGAACCTGATAAGTTGCCGCAAGTCACTTCGTTTGAAGACGCAAGTTACTTGGATTTAGCTGCAAATTTTGATGGTGCCCAAGTGTGGCGAGTGAAACACTAGATGAGATTTCGCAATCACATTATACATAGCTTATTATGAAAATATTGCATATTATTCCCTATTTTTATCCAGCTTGGGCCTATGGCGGTACTTGTCGAGCTGCTTGGGAACTAGCTCGTGCGCTAGTACGCAAAGGTCAAAGTGTTGTTGTCTATACAACTGATGCTCTTGACGAGCATTCGCGTTCAACACCTGCATCAGTAGTAGTAGATGGAGTAGAAATACACCGAGTGCGTAATCTTAGTAATCGTTTAGCTTGGAGGCGCGCTTTTTTCCCTTTGGGTTTTGGAAGTAAGCTCCAGGAATCATTGCGTGACGCCGATGTTGTACATTTGCATGAATTTCGCTCCTTTCAGAATGCAGTAGCTTTGCCTTATATGGTCAGGACAGGTGTGCCGTTTGTGCTTACAGCTCAGGGAGGATTACCGCGAATTATGGGACGCAACACTTTGAAGGTGATTTATGACCGTAATTTTGGTGTACGCATACTAAGTAATGCTGCCAGACTGCATGCACTAAACGAACTAGAACGGGAACAGTTTATTGATTTGGGCGTTGACCCACAGAGGATTGCAATATTGCCAAATGGTGTGGATCTTGACCAATATCAATCTCTCCCATCTTTTGAAGGATTTCGAGCTCGTTTTGACATACCTGAAGGAGTTCCAATCATACTGTTTTTGGCGCGCGTCAATAAAATAAAAGGAGTAGATTTCTTGGTTTCCAGTTTCAATTTGTTGCGAAGTGCAAACCCTGATACATTTTTGGTGATTGTTGGTCCTGATGATGGATATCTGCAAGAAGTAAAAAATCAGGTACAGGAATTAGGAATTGAAAATCAGGTACGTTTTACAGGTTATTTGGATGGTGATGATAAATTGCAAGCATACCAAGCTGCCAGTGTATATGTTCTTCCATCAGCATATGAAATGTTTGCAATAACTTTGCTGGAGTCGCTTGCGTGTGGCACTCCTATCATTGCTACAGATCGATGTGGTTTGGCAGAATTTGTCAGACAAAATAATCTTGGGTCAATTGTCAATTATGGGGATATTGAAGGTCTAAAAAATGAAATTATTAGGATTTTAGGTAAATCTGTTGATGTTGAGAGTCGTGCTGATTACGGTCGAGAGTATGTACTTAAGCATTTTGGATGGGATAGGATTGCCGATAATTGGCTGAAGCTTTATCAGGATTGTGCATCAAAAGTTGAGATAGTTTAGATATGTGTGGTATCTGTGGATTGTTAACATTACCAGGACAAAAGCCAATCTCTAGGGATATCTTACAGCAGATGAGTGATTTGATTTCTCATCGCGGTCCTGATGATTTTGGAACATATGTGTCGTCAGATGAGAATATTGGTTTAGCTAACAGGCGCTTGTCAATTATTGACCCATCATCGTCTGGGAGACAACCTTTTAGCAATGAAGATAGCAGCATATGGGTGGTATACAATGGTGAGACCTACAACTATGGTGAGATCCGTAGCTATCTTCAGAATAGGGGGCATGATTTTCACTCTGATACTGACACAGAAATAATCGCTCATTTGTATGAAGAACATGGTGTTGATTGTGTTCGGTATATGCGAGGGATGTTCGCTTTTGCACTTTGGGATCAGTCTAAGCAACAGCTATTTTTAGCCCGGGATAGACTTGGAATAAAACCTGTTTATTATGCTTACACTCCTGATGCGTTTCTTTTTGCATCGGAGATTAAATGCCTATTAGTACATCCACAGTTGAAAAGAGCTGTCAATGACGAGGCCCTGTATCATTATCTCACTTTTCTAACTACGCCAGCTCCTCAAACTTTGTTCAAAGGTGTATTCAAATTGCCATCTGCTCATCGAGCTATCATTAATGCTGATGGCCAGATTCATGTTGAAGAATACTGGGATGTTTTTGAAGGTAGTAATGGTGATTCTAGCTATAGTGATGCCGATCAAGCGGATCGAGTTGTTCATGCATTGCGAGAAAGTGTTAGGCTAAGAATGGTTTCAGATGTTCCTTTTGGTGCTCTATTGTCAGGGGGTATGGACTCTAGCACTAATGTGTCCTTAATGGCTGCAGAAATGGATAGACCAGTGCAGACATTTTCAATTGGATATCAGGGCGACGATATCAGTGACTACAATGAAATTAGATATGCTAGACAAGTAGCTACTAAATTTGGTGCTGAGCACCATGAAACACTTATTGGACGAGATGATTTAATTCGATTTTTGCCTGACTTGATTTATCATCAAGATGAGCCAATTGCTGATCCTGTTTGTGTCCCCTTATATTATGTGTGTAAATTGGCTAAGGATAACGGCACTTCGGTAGTACAAGTGGGTGAAGGTGCTGATGAATTGTTTGGTGGATATTGGCATTGGCAGGCGGTGTTGCGCTTAAATCAAGGAGCATGGAAGGCTTTTGGCGCCTTACCCAGCTGGG
>CAJWIA010000198.1 GCA_913040765.1 uncultured Anaerolineales bacterium
CTTTTGCTCCGCCAGCACCTTGATCATGTGGTGCAGTAATATGGAATGCATCACCTGTTATTCCATAACCAGACAATTCTGCAAGTACATTAGCTCCTCTTTCTTTCGCTTTGGTTAATTCTTCGAGCATCAGCACACATGATCCTTCACCCATTACCAAACCATCACGGTTTCTGTCAAACGGTTGCGGTGTCATGGAAAAGTCGTCGTTTCTTCTACTCATAGCACCTAGACGATCAAATGCAGCAATACCGATTTTACAAATTGTTGCCTCTGATCCTCCAGCTAAGATTGCATCGCACATACCATTTCTAATTTGTTGCCAAGCCAATCCTATTCCATCTGAACTAGATGCACATGCTGACGATACAGATAACGCAGGTCCTTGTGCGCCGATTTCTATTGCTACTAATCCGCTTGGTCCATTAGGCATTAGCATGGGTATGGTCAATGGGCTGACTCGGCGTGGTCCATGAGTGACCATGTGACGTATAGAATCGTCTAATGATGAGATTCCACCGATTGAACTACTAATTACTACACCTACTCTATTTGCATTGGATTCATTTATCTCTAATCCAGAATCCAATAGAGCTTGTTTGCCAGCTGCAACAGCTAATTGTTGGCATCGATCACGTCTGCGCGCATTAGCTGGACTCATGTGTTCTTTTGGATCAAAACCTTTGACTTCACATGCTATTTGTACTAAAAATTCGCTAGCATCAAACAATGTTATTGGTGCAACTCCACTGACACCTTCAACACAGTTGTCCCAACTGTCTTGTGCTGATAGTCCTATAGGGCTTATGGCACCTACACCTGTAATTACAACTCGTCTCATATAGTTTGATATATATACTACAATTTTATATTATTACAACTGCAGAATGACTATATTATAAAAGTGGTTTGGCATCAAGACAGGAGCGTTATAGTATTTTTATGAATTTGTCGATTGTTGTTGAACTTCTCTAAATTTTTACTATACTTATATCTATAACTATTTATGTGTAAGGAGTGTGAACAAATATGCAGGTTGCGTATATATTTAATAGTCCCCATGCATCTATGTATAAGCTGGGGCAGATGATTTTACCTCAGCTTGAAGCAGGTACACATGTGGTGACAGTAGTTGGTATGTTTTTCTTTGACGACAATACCTATGTTTTGCGTAGTGGCGATCCATTAGGTGAAAGGCTATCTAAAATAGCAAATCAGACAGGTATGCTATTAATGATGTGCGATATGTGCGCGCTGTTCCGTAACTTGGCAGAAGGTACTCCAAAATGGAGCGCTCCAAATGTGCCGGATGTGGAAAGGTGTGTACCTCTTGATACAGTTCCTGGAGTACAAGTAGGATGTTTTCCAGATTTATATACGGCATTAGCGGGTAATATGCCTGATCAAGTAATTACTTTGTAGTCTGTATTAAGTATTGGTTTTGCGTCAGTTGTAAAACTTGCTACAATTCGAGGTAAAGCAGTGTTAGAATAGGTTTTTAATTGTCATTTGGGTATTTAAGGACCTATTCTAATTGTTAGTCTCTTCAATTTGGTTAGTATTATCTTGGGCTATCAGCGAGGGGTTTTGGAGCACATCGCGCTGTTTAGCTCCTGATTTAGCTGGTCCTACTATCCCTGATTCTTCTAAGTCATCAATTAACTTGGCAGAACGCGTATACCCAATTCTTAAGTGTTTCTGCAACATAGAAATGGACGCACGATTTTTTGTTTGCACAATCTCTATTGCTTTGTCATAAAGTTCATCCCGGCCTTCGGATTCGGCAAGAGTTTCAATTTCATCTGTTATATCTTGAGACCTTGGGGAAGGTACTGGCGTATCAGTTTTAGGTTCGCTGGTGGAGGCGTCGGTTTTGACTGAGGATGTGTCGATATTAGCATAAAAACCTCTCCAGTATCTTACTAATTTGCGTAGTTCTGTATCCGACACAAAAGTACCTTGCATTCTAAGGGGTTGCGCAGCATCTGGTGACTGAAATAGCATGTCCCCACGTCCTAACAGTCGCTCGGCACCTGGATGATCTAATATAACACGACTGTCAGTTAGTGACGCTACAGCAAAAGCAATTCGAGCTGGGAAATTGGCTTTGATTAATCCAGTTACTACATCAGTTGACGGTCTTTGAGTTGATATTATCAGATGGATCCCAGTGGCTCGAGCCATTTGGGCTAGTCGTGTGATTATTTGCTCGGTGTCCTCAGCGGATACCATCATAAGATCAGCCAACTCATCCACTACAACAACGATATATGGAATAGTATCTTCTTCATTCTTAGCAGCTTTTCTATTAAAGTCTTCAATGTTGCGAGCACCAGTATCAGAGAATTTCGTGTAACGCTTATCCATCTCTCTAGATATCCACTGAAGGCTTGATACAACCTTGTTCACATCCACAATTACTGGTGCTAATAGATGCGGTATGTGACGGTATGTGGTCAGTTCTACGCGTTTGGGGTCTATCATTAACATTTTAAGTTGGTCAGGTGTATTTTTCAGTAAAAGTGTTGCTATTATTCCATTGACGCATACACTTTTTCCTGATCCGGTTGTACCTGCTATTAGTAGGTGTGGCATTGCTCGAAGGTCCGCACATACTGATTCGCCTGAAACGTCCTGGCCTAGACAGAGTCCTAGAGGTGAGTTGTGTTTTGCATATGCTTCTGACTCTAGTAAATCACGCAATGCCACCTGCGAACTATCTGCGTTTGGCACTTCCATGCCAATATATCCCTTCCCTGGAACTGGTGCTTCAATGCGGATAGAGGCTGCTGCTAATGCTAATGCTAAATCATCCGCAAGCGTTGATATTTTGTTGACCTTTACCTTTGTACGTTTGCCTCTACTATTAGTGACGAAGTCAGGTTCCACACCAAATTGAGTTATGGTAGGGCCTCGGTTAATTTCCACTACTCTACCTGGTGCGCCAAATGAAACTAGAGTTTCTTCGATTGTTGCTACACGTTGTCTATCATATTCGGCATCTGCTGCCATTTCTGCTCCTACAGACAAAATACTTGCTATTTTTGGTAAAGCCCAGTTAGTTGTGCTGACTTCGTCAAGTGTTGTATTAGTGTGTAGATCCTGGAGTTCAGCTTTGCTTTCTACTTTCGTAGGCTCGGTACGTTGGCTTGTTTGGCGTTTTGTTTTGTCGATCTTTTTTGTCTTGGCAGGTTGAATTATTGTTGGGATCTTGGTTTGACTGGGTGTGCGTGTGGTTATAAACTTCTTTCTACTGCTCTGTAAGACTTGGCTTTGCTCGATATATATGTTGTCTAGCAGACCAATAATCTTTTTAGTAGATGTTCTGAGTGTCAGGATAATACTAATTGAAAGCCATGAGATCAATACAACCCATGTTCCCATCAGTCCTAAACCATCCAGCATGGTATTCGAGAAATATTCTCCAATAATGCCA
>CAJWIA010000199.1 GCA_913040765.1 uncultured Anaerolineales bacterium
CTCATACTGACTTGTTGTAATAGTACCCCCGAGAGGACTTGAACCCCTAACCTGCGGATTAGAAGTCCGCCGCTCTATCCACTTGAGCTACGGGGGCAGGATAGAAGTTAAAATTGTACCACTACAACGCCAACTCAAATTTATATTTCAAGCCAAATCAATAACTAAAGTATTCCTAGTGGATCTTCCGGATTGATACCCGAGGTGAAGGGCAGCTTACGATCAACATTGGTCAATTGATAAACAAGTCCCAACCAATTATTGAACAATGCTTTACCAGTATCACGCCAAGTGTTATGTAGATACATTTGAATCTGCTCTTCAGGAAAATGAGGTTGTATTTTACCTTTTTGCTTAGTAATTCTTACTTGTTCCTGATAATTATCAGCAATGACCATAGCTTCAATGCCAAAGTAGTTATCCGGATGAGGCGGATAATCTGTAAGTTCGTCACTGTAATAACGTTGAATCTCGCGCTTGTACTCCTTGAGCAAACTACCAGTATAATATTCAGGATGTCCTTGCAAATACACTACACGGAACTGGTCTGGACTTACAGCCATATGTACCTCACCATTACTATTTTCTACTAAAACACTGACACCGACTTTTTCCAATTGCTGACGAGTTACATCATTATGACGCGAGTGAGGAACATCGAATCGTGTATTAATATCACGTAACATAGGATGTTTTGTTTCAACAACATAATGATTGTATACACCCCACCTTTTTCGTTTCAGTGGTTTGCGATTAATATCATATAGTTGCTTTACTAGTGCATGCGTGGCCAAACACGAACACAACACTGACGTCACATTTTCCAAAGCCCAGGTGAACACAGCATTCAACGGCTCCCAGAATATCTGTTGATTCAAATCAGGAGTCTGTACATTGGCTCCTGTAATAATTAGAGCATCTAGACCAAGGTTACGTATTTGCTCAAAGTCCAAATAGTATTTATCAATATATGCCTGTGTATCCTTACTACGTTGTAGCCCATCTACTGAAAATGGATGTACATATAGTTGAGCAATTTGGTTGCAGCTGCCGACCAATCTTATGAATTGTTGTTCAGTTACATGTAGAGCAGCATCAGGCATTAAATTAAGCAAACCAATGTGTAATTCACGAATATCCTGATGAGTAGCACGATCCATAGTCAACACGGTTTGTCCATCTTGCCGCAATTTTTCAAAAACAGGCAAGGAATTGTGAGCAACTATTGGCATATATGTATATCCTTTGAGTAACTATTTACAAATCTGAAATTATGAAATATCTCTTCAAGAGATAATCAAGTCATTATCCGAAAATATATTGTTACAGTGCTATAAGGAATTATTGCAATCCTTTACGAACTGATGTAATCCTATTAGTATTAAATCCCAGCCAGTGCATACGTCCAATGTACCGAGCGTGTTCAACCTTAATGCAACGATCCATTATGACTGACAATCCGCCCTCTTCAGCAATATGTGCACCATTTTCATTTACAACGGTAAATTGACACCATAGGCTCGATGCTTTGATTGCCACAGCTTCCTCAGCAATACCAGGGACAGCTATAGGATCCCTAAATACATTTACTACATCTACGGGTACTGGTACATCACTGAGACTTTCATAGCTCTTCTCGCCCAGTATCTCTGATTCCCGTGGATTTACTGGAATCACTCGATATCCATGGCTTTGAAGATAGGCACCAACAAAGTAACTAGCCCTAAGAACGTTACTTGAGAGACCTACAATAGCTATAGTCTCTGCACTATGTATAACTCTCTGAATAGTAGCGTTGTCCTGAAATTTAGTTATATCGAATGTAGTATTCATACTCAATTAATCTAGTCATTATGTTGTCTTTTTAACCATGGAAAAACCTTGGTCCAAATCCCAAATCAAATCATTAATTTCTTCAATACCTACTGAGAGACGTATGGTGCCCTCACCAATCCCTGCATCTGCCAGCTCTTCAATACTAAGCTGTCGATGTGTAGTACTAGCGGGATGAATCACTAAACTTTTTGTGTCTCCAACATTTGCCAAATGCGACCACAATGTAAGTCCACTGATAAAATCCTGGCCAGCCTGACGCCCACCTACTATATCGAAAGCAAATACAGCTCCAGCACCTTTGGGCATATACTTGTTAACAAGAGGTTTATATTTGCTACCTTGAAGTCCTGGATACATGACATTACTTACCATATCATGTTGATCGAGATATTCTGCAACAGCTAGAGTATTTTGAACATGACGGTCCATACGCAATGACAAGGTCTCTAATCCCTGTAGAAACAAAAAGGCGTTGAATGGGCTCATAGCTGCACCAAGGTCACGCAAAGTTTCTGATCGTAGTTTCATAAGATATGCGTACATCCCAAATGTGGCATGAAACGCTAGTCCATGGTAGGCTGGAGACGGATCAGACATGACTGGGAATCTACCATTAGACCAGTTAAACTTGCCTGACTCTACTACTACACCGCCAATACTGGTACCATGCCCACCAATAAACTTAGTAGCAGAGTGAACTACTATATCAGCACCCCACTCAATAGGCCTACACAAATAAGGTGATGCGAAAGTATTATCCATCATAAGCGGAATATCGTATTCCTGTGCAATAGCTGCAACTGATTCGATATCTAGTACAGTCCCAGTTGGATTACCTATAGTCTCTGCATAAAACAGTTTTGTATTAGCTTTAATCGCTTGTCTCCAAGCATCAAGATCATCAGGATTGACCCATGTCACTTCTACGGACATCTTATGGAATTGATGTTTAAACTGATTGATAGTCCCACCATAAATAGCTGATGATGATATCACATGATCGCCAGGCTCCAAGATTGTGAACAGAGCCGCTACTTGAGCGGCAATACCACTAGCAAAACCTACTGCTCCACATCCATTTTCAAGATTGGCTATACGTTCTTCAAAAGCAGCTACTGTGGGATTCATAATACGGGAATATGTATTCCCGTATTCTTTTAGATCAAAATATGCTGCAGCTGATTCCGAATCTTCAAACACAAAACTAGTAGTTTGAAAGATGGGTACAGCACGTGCACCTGTATTTGGGTCTGGTCTTGCACCAGCGTGGACCTGCCGAGTATCAAAACCGAAATTACGACCCTCTTCTATAAGTTTCATAATTATCCTATTGATTGCACGTTCAAATAGCATCTCCTATCATCAAGTATGCTATCCCTATTATTAGCAAATGTACAATATTTAAGTAACATATTGTAACAGCATACAACAGTTATATCTACATATATTTATGTTAAAGAACTACCTAAGTATTGAAACATGAATACGAATGAGATTTCCACAGTAGTCTAGTTGGCAGAGTACTCTATTAGACAAGCTTTAGATCAGGACGACTATCAAAAAA
>CAJWIA010000200.1 GCA_913040765.1 uncultured Anaerolineales bacterium
CACCCACGCCTAACAATATGCTCACTATCATTATAATTCCATGAGCACTGACAAATGTATTGAAGGTTGCATACGAAATATACTGCATACCGGTAGCTACAAGCTCTAATCGGAAAATTATTGCCAACGTGCCACCTATCAGCATCACTAATATTCCGGTAACTGTATATTGAATGCCTATTACTTTGTGATTGTAATCTACGCTTAAGTATCGGAACCATGCTGGTTTCCCACTGGGAGGCCCATGAACCATGGGTGTCTGTATTCCAATCATCCATCTGCCCCAATCAGTTAATGCACCAACACCAATCATAAAACCTAGAGTACCTGTTATACCACCTACAACCCAAGCAGGCTCTGCTGCCCAAAACTCATCCAGACCCATAAAGAACCTGATGACAAATACCAGTGCCATACCAAACAGAGTGCCGATTAGCTGGCCGAGCAAACCACGAACTAGCCCAATTGTAAGGAAAAATGGAGGCTGCCAGACGGGCTCAGCTTTCGCAGGAGTCACCCTTATTTCGTCTCCAGATGACTGCTCTACAACTCCGATCTCTTCTACTTCCGCACCTTCGATTCCGGTACTTGATACTTCTGGAATTTCTTCAACTTCGCTAAATTCGTCTTCCTGGTCAGCAGTCTCTCCGACCACCTCAAGTTCGCTATCGACAGCTGCATCACTATCGCTTTCTTCTATCGCATCTACTGCAGCCTCTTCAGATATCTTCTCAGCAGCAGCATCATCTTCTGCTACTTCTGAGAGATCTACCGCCTCATCTTGCATTTCCAATGCGCCATAACCAACTCCCTCAGTAAAATATGTATAATTGGGTTGAATGTCCTCAGTCAGATTTATCGTCTCGCCTGCTTCTAACTGCTTAGTACAATCAAGTATGACATCGTCACCTTGATCATTCTTACCCTCATAATGTCCCTGCAAACCTGGTCTGGCAATGTATTCGCCGCCTTTTGCACTATAGTCGGCAGGTACAGCTTCTTCTTCAAAAATAGCCTCATAAGGACATTCTGGAATACAGGCACCGCAATCAATACAAGTTTCCGGATCAATGTAATACCACGGCCACTCATTCATCGGTTTACCGGGAATAATACACTCTACGGGACATACCTCCACACAGGAACTGTCACGCAAACACAGCGAGGTGATAATATGAGTCACAAGTTACCTCCACCAGATTCAAACGATATCGCAATAATCATTTAGTCTTTAATAGTTATTATGTATGCTATAAGATCTTCAATGTCAGTTTCCGACAGAATTTCTCCGTAGTTAACAGGCATCAAATTCTGGAAACCCTTGACAATCTGATCGCCCGGATACAGTATTGAATGTCGTATATAGTCCTCATCAGCGCTAACACTAATTCCATCGTCCAACTGCTCTTGACGACCATACAGATTGAGCCAAGTTGGACCCACTACGACAGTTCCGTCCAAAGAGTGACATGCAATACATGCTTGGGTTTGGTACAAGTACTCGCCTCGTGCTTCGGGAGTATCAAGGGCAGCCAACCTAGTTGTCTCCGTTCCGAGCCAGCTGTCAAATTCTGGGATTGACACCACTCTTACATCAGCTAGCATTTGGGAATGACTAAGTCCACAAAGTTCAGCACAACGAACTTTGTACTTTCCAATAACTGTGGGTGTCACCCGCAACAAATTAACAGCACCGGGCACAGCATCCTGTTTTACCCTAAATTCAGGGACCCAAAAATTGTGAATGACATCTGTAGAAGTGATCTCAAATCTGATTGGTTGATTTACTGGCAGTACAAGCTCGGTGGATGTCAGTCCCAGCTCAGGATAATCAAACCTCCAGGACCATTGCGCACTAGTTACCTCAACAACCATTTCATCTGGAGCAGATGCAGTAACATCACGCAGCGTCACTACTCCAATATATCCCATAACGCCTACAATAATCAGTGGAATAACAGTCCAGGCAATTTCCAATCTGGTGTTCCCATGAATATATTGGCCATCAGAAAGATCTCCCGGTTCTCTTCTAAAGACAACAATGCTATAAAGCATAAGAACCATTACTAGAGCAAACAAGAATGCTATGATCTTCAAGTGAATTCCGAACAACCAATCAACAGTAACACCCTGAGCACTTGCAAGAGGTGGTAACAAATCAGCCGGGTCAAGCAGCACAGCACCAGCTACTGTGACTAGAACAACTATTATTGTCGCAACAACAAAATGTCTCACACCCACTCCTTCTATATTTAGCTAAACACTATCCCATTGCCTATGATAGCTGTTTCCACAAACAAACCAATTGCAACTACTTTGTGAAATAACACGCTAACGCCGAGATTATACCAGAACAGCCGTTTCAGCAAAGGATATTTTTGATGATTTTGTGATGATTGTTGTATACTCAATTCGTATGATAAATCTTATTGTGCCACCACTGATTATTGCTATAACGATTGGTCCTATCGTATCTAAGCACCAAGTAGAGCGCCCAAGCACGACACTAATTGTAAACATCACAAATCCCAAGGAGGGCGACCTAATAGATGACAAAGTGCAAATTATAGGCACCGTTGGCAATGCCGAATTCGATCATTACGAACTACATTTCGCCCTATACCCCAATCCAACAAATACTTGGTTCCCAATTGTTTTATCAGGCACTATCCCAGTAATCAATGGAGTATTAGGACAATGGGAGACTAATGGTATATCAAATGGACAATATATTATACAACTCAGCGTATTTGATTCTGAAGAAAATCTAATGGCTAAAACTAGAGTAAACAATATATCTATAAACAGTGAGCAAACATTTAGTCCCCAAACCGCAATCCCTACAGTGACAGATACCG
Organism: uncultured Anaerolineales bacterium; assembly: GCA_913040765.1. Lineage (GTDB taxonomy): Bacteria > Chloroflexota > Anaerolineae > Anaerolineales > UBA11657 > UBA11657. Next base: position 2,859 of record CAJWIA010000200.1, read on the forward strand.
ACACTCCCAACTTCAGTCCTACTACCACTCCGGTGCCCAACCCGATCGACAATTCACAAAAGTCATTCTTGTCCAAAGTCCTGTATGAGCAGCAACAAGAAAATGATCACATTAGCACATTTGGGAAAGGGGCAGCATATTCTATTTTTACATTTCTGACACTAGGATTTTATCTACAACTACGTAGATTTGTACGTCCTCATTTACGGCGACTACTGAGAAACATCAGAAATGATTTGCGCAGATCTTAATCCTATCAGTTGCCTAGTCTAGATGTTACAATTAATTGACGATCTCAACTCAAACAAGATGTCTTACAGTATCATGTCAACAAATTAAATTGGATAGCCATAATGGAAAAGTATTTAATTGTAGGGCTAGGTAATCCGGGTCAGGCATATGCACGCCAACGTCATAATGTGGGCTTCATGACGTTAGATGCAATATCACGAAAACACAACGTAGCATTCACCAAGCACAAAAGTAAAAGTCTTATAACAACCTTGCGACT
>CAJWIA010000201.1 GCA_913040765.1 uncultured Anaerolineales bacterium
TTAACCTATTCCTTAAAATATATAGAAATTCACTATTCCTCAATCCACTCCTGAACGCCATAAGCACCAACCTTTAATACCTTCAAGCTAAGCATTGCGCACTTTAATCGTACTGGACCAAGTTCTATTCCAAGCATATCCAGAATATCATCTCTAGAATATTCCTTTATCTCTTCAAGACTTTTGCCTTGAATATCTTCCATCAACATAGATGCCGATGCCTGAGATATAGCACACCCTTGCCCCGAAAATGCACATTCCACCACTCGGTTGTTTTCATCAACCCGTAAATCAATGCGAATCATGTCGCCACACAACGGATTATCATCTTGATAAGAAATATCGGCGGGGTCTAATTCACCTTTAAACCGAGGGTTTTTGTAATGGTCCAATATAACTTCGCGATACATATCTTCCATAAGATTGTCCTTGCCTACCCAAACACTTGCTTGACTTTATGTAGACCTTCAATAAGTTTGTCCACATCGCTGTATGTATTATACAAATAGAAAGATGCTCTTGCAGTAGCCACTAATTTATAACGTTCGTGGAGTGGCATCGCACAATGATGGCCAGCACGTACAGCTACACCATCCCCATCCAATATCTGCGATATATCATGCGGATGTACACCATCTAGGCTAAAAGCCGTCACGCCACCACGCATTTCGGCTTCTGGACCATAGACAGTGAGTCCGGGCACTTCATTTAGTCTATCCATCGCATAAGAAACTATATCCTGCTCATGCTCCCATATGCTTTGCATACCAAGCCCATTCAGGTAGTTTACTGCCGCTCCCATACCAATAGCCTCTCCTATAGCAGGTGTACCCGCCTCGAACTTGTATGGCAAGTCATTGGTATCAAAATCTCTTAAGTGGACTCTTTTAATCATATCGCCACCACCAAGAAATGGTGGCATTGCATCTAATAATTCATATCTACCCCACAATATACCCACTCCTGTTGGCCCACACATTTTATGAGCCGAAAAGGCAAAAAAGTCCACGTCCAGATCTTGGACATCAACCGGCATGTGTGGTGCTGATTGTGCTCCATCAACAATTATTAGCGCTCCATGATCGTGGGCATTAATAGCCATATTCTTGATTGGATTGAGTGTTCCCAAAACATTCGACATATGTGTAACGCATACAGCTTTCGGATTTTTATCTAGAAGTTGCTCGTATACATGCAAATCGAGCAATCCATTATCATCTACCGGTATAATATCTATCTCCAATCCAATACTTGCAGCAAGCATTTGCCAAGGCACCAGATTGGAATGATGTTCCATTTCGGTCAAGATAATCCGATCTCCGCTGTTTAAATTTGTGCGGCCCCAGCTATTTGCAACTAGATTGATAGCTTCTGTCGTATTTCTGGTATATATTATTTCTTTTTCGTTTGACGCATTAATAAATTCACCAATAGTTATGCGCGCATTTTCATAACCCGCAGTAGCCTCCTCGGCCAAGGTGTGTATTCCTCGATGCACATTAGCATTGTTGTTGCTGTAGTAGTCATTCAAGCAATCGAGAACTTGCTTTGGCTTTTGGGAGGTTGCTGTAGTATCCAAATAAACTAATGGCACATCTTCTTTCACCATCCGTTTTAACGCAGGAAAATCTTGTCTTATCACGTTGGCGTCAAATCCACCTTTCATTATGAGTGTATACCTCTACACAATAGCCGCGAATCTCGGACAAAAACTGAAGTTATCGTTATTTTTTTCATGCCATCTTGTCCACAACGGATTCCTTCAATCTCCCGCGAACCCCGTCAAATGGGATGCGCTCCATAATTGGGTCGAAAAATCCATCAACCACAACCTTGCGAGCTTCTTCGTATTCAATACCACGCGACATCAAATAAAATAAATGTTCTTCTTCTAGTCTGCTTATCGTAGCGGCATGTGTACAACGCACATCATCTGCCTGTATCTCTAGACCAGGTATCGAGTCAGCGCGCGCGCCCTTAGCCAATAGCAAGTTCCTATTCGCCTGAAACCCATCTGTTTTCTGTGCGCCAGGTTCGACATTAATCATGCCTTGCCAAACAGATCGACTCTCATCGCGCAACGCACCCTTAAATAACAAATCGCTTGTTTGACCTTCTGCTCTGTGATTTTGTTGTGTGTCATGATCCATGTGCTGTTTACCAGCGGCAAAGTAAAATCCCGACATACGCCCCCAAGCTCCTTCTCCAACCAAATCCAAGTCCAAGAATGATTTAGTTATCTTGCTTCCAATTGCACTAAACACCCAGTCTAATCGGCCATCACGCCCTACTTGCGATTTCTCATGTGAAAAATGATAACAGTTCTCGCTCAATGATTGTAGCTCAACAAACTTTAACTCCGCGTTATCACCAACAAACACCTCAACCGTGCCAGCATGTAATTGTTCAGAGTTTCCGCTATCAGACGCTAGCTCATGCACATAAGTCAACGATCCTCCATTTTCAACTACGATCACTACTCTTGAAAAATGTGCGCGTCCGTCTAACCATAAAACTGAGTGCAAGGGCGCCTTAACATTCACGCCAGCCGGGACATAAACAAACACACCCTGATCTACTAATGCACCCGCCATTGCAGCATGTTTGCCATCTGAAACATTAACTATTTTTGATATGTACTTAGCAAATAATTCACCGTGATTATTAGTAGCGGAAAAAAAGTCGGCAAATACCACGCCTTTGTCCGAAGCATCGTTATCCAAGCTTTCCTGAATTACTTGCGCACCAGATATTACAATCTGACCTCCGTGTTGATCTCCCACCAACGGTTTTAGTAGGTGATCCGGTACATTGCCCATACCGTTATCATTCTTAGCTTCTACTGTTCCAAGAGCAAACTTTTCCCAATCCACTGATCTGATATCTGTCCGTCTCCATGCCTCATCACTTACTGTCGGCATTGGAGTTCTGTAATATACGTTCAGTGCATCTATCCGTTCTTTAGCGTACCATTCAGCTTCACCCATAGCATCAGAGATTTTACCAATATCCGTCTTCGACAAGCGAGACTCCCTTTCTGAGGAACTAGTAATCTTTATAGCTTCAGCGTTAGAGACTTTGTTGACCATATCACCTCAATACATTTTTGCGTTCAGAAAAACAGGGCGAGTAATATAACACGCCCTGCCAATAATCAAACTTTATATCCAATCTGTCTATTTACCAATTAGCCTATCGAACCTTCCATCTGTAGTTGAATAAGCCTGTTCATTTCAACTGCATACTCCATTGGCAGTTCTTTTACTAATGGCTCAATAAATCCTGACACCACCATTGACGAAGCCTCTTCTTCAGACAGTCCTCTACTCATCAAGTAGAATAGCTGAT
>CAJWIA010000202.1 GCA_913040765.1 uncultured Anaerolineales bacterium
GCAGATTCTTGGAAGCCAGCTTGGAGTACATACAATAATGATTGTTGTGTTTCAGTGTTATTTAGACTCGATAATAATGTGCGCGTCAACTATTTGGGGACTTGGACTGGCAGCTGGAATAAAATGGATTTTAGATGGAGGAGTGAATTTTCATCTGGAGTTCTCATCCAGGAATCGCAGTTTGACAATCTGATGCGAGTTGAATTTCAGCCTAAACTGGGTTTGGAAGGCGCTAGATTTAAAGAAGCAAATGAGGCAGAGCCCTATTGTACAGAGAAATTAGCACAGTGTGTTCCGTTTATTGACGATAGCAGTATGCTGTTGGATGAGCTAGTAAGAGCAATAAGAGGTCAGCAAGCACCAATCACAACTGCAAGGGATCATCTTCGGAGTTTGAGCTTGGTACCGGCAGCAATTCAATCTATCGAGAATAAATCATGGGTGAATTTACAGGAATATCAAAAAAGTATTGGTATTACATAATCAATAAACAGATGAAGTGAAAAATACATATAAATATACATAGGTATTGTTGCGATATGGTCAAAATTGGATTGGCTTGGCTTGGCATAGAAGATGGGCTTTCCAAAGTGTTTAAATGGTTTGAGAATAGGCAAGACTATGGACACATTCGACAGTGATACGATACAGTAAAGATCTGTTGAGTTGTAAGTATATTTCCAGAGGGTTCGAATAAATGTATGTGCCTGTATATGATTTGCAGCTTGAATACAAATCATTAAAAAATAGTATTGATCGGGCGGTCCAAGATGTGCTCGAAAGCGGAGTTTATGTTTTGGGCGCTCAATTAAAGGAATTTGAAAAAGAGTTTGCCGAGTTTTGTGGCTCTCGATACGTGGTAGGAGTGAATTCGGGCACGGCTGCAATACAACTTGCATTAAGAGCAGCAGGTGTTAGTACAGGCGATGAGGTAATTACTGCTCCGAATACAGACATATCTACTGCCTCAGCAGTAAGTCATTGCGGGGCTAAGGTGGTTTTTGCAGATGTTGATCAATGCACGCTTACAATTAATCCGATGGAGATCGAACATCGTATTACTTCCCGCACAAAAGCCATTCTTCCTGTACATCTTTTTGGGCAAATTGCAGATATGTCTGCCATTCGTGCAATAGCAGATAAACATGATCTTATAGTAGTTGAAGATGCAGCTCTTGCTGTAGGTGCAGAATACAATGGTGATATTGCTGGTACTCTGGGAGATATTGGTTGTGTAAGCTTTGCTCCTGGCAAGATTCTGGGCGGAATAGGTCAGGGTGGGGCAGTCATATGTGACAGTGTTGATATCGCACATGCGGTACTAAGTCTTCGCAATTATGGCAAAGAGTATAGAAGTGATGAAGTACAGCAAAACTTTGCTGGAGCAAAGCTGACCAAGTTTGTTTACGAAGGATATAACCAACGACTCGATGAAATACAGGCTGCTTTTTTGCGTGTTAAACTCAGTGTTTTAGATAATGCAATTGAACGGCGACTGAAAATTGCTGGAGATTACTTCCAGTCTTTAGGGGGCCTTGATATCACACTGCCATGTGCTATAACTGATAGGCGCCATGTTTTCCGAGCATATACAATATTAGTCAAAGATCGTGATGGGCTTGCGAGATATCTAGAAAGCAATGATATAGGAGCTGCTATTTACTATGCGCCACCATTGCACTTACAAGGAGCATTTGCATATTTGGGTTACAAAAAGGGTGACTTCCCAGTAGCTGAGTATGCTTCTGCAAATATGCTGAGCATTCCTATTTATCCGACGATGACTGATGCTCAGGTGGAACACGTAATAGAAAAAATTCGGCACTATATAGATTAACACTATTAAATATAGGCCATGTTTTTGTTTAGAGCATCTCAAATTTATCTAGATATTGAGAGTATAAAATCACTATTTCTACAAGTGAGGAGGTAACTATGTTTGAATTATTGAAGACTTTGACAGAGATACCTGGAATGATTGGGCATGAGGATTTGGTACAAGATTATCTGGAAGAACAATGGCATCCATATTGTCAGGATCTATCTCGAACTTCAGTTGGTAATTTGGTTGGGAGAGTTGGGGGTAATGGACCAAAGCTGCTGGTTGCTGCTCATGCTGATGAGATAGGAATGTTGGTCAAAGGAGTATCGCCAAGTGGCATGATATGGTTAGCTGCTAAGAATCGTATTGCTGGTAGACCTGGTAGGGACATTCATATGCTTGGTCACAAATGTGTGATTCAAACTTATACTGAGTTGGTTGAAGGCGTGTTTGCAACTGTAGTAGGACATGTCGAACCGCCTGACCGGCATGAAAGAGCTGGAATCGGATGGGGAGATTTTTTTGTCGATATAGGTGCGAAGTCAGCAGCTGAGGTAGCAGAAGCTGGTGTTCAAATTGGTGATGGCGTGGTTTGGACACCTGAAACACGTAGATTGAGAAATTACTTGGTTGGTAAAGCTATGGATGATCGGGCTGGTTTGGCTATAATAACTACTCTTCTAGAAAAGATTGGCAAAAAATCGACAGAGCAATATCAGTATGAATTGTATGTAGCTTCTACAGTGCAGGAAGAGCTTGGTCTTGTGGGAGCACACTCATTGCAGAACCAGTTCGAGTTTGACATGGCCATAGCTATTGATGTAGGACTGGCAGGGGATGTTCCAGGTGTAGACTCTAAGGAAATAAATTGTGTTTTAGGCAAAGGTCCGATAGTAGTGAGGCATGATGGAACTGTTCATTATGATCGGAATATTAGTCGTCAGATGGCTGACTCAGCAAAACGACGAGATATTGAGGTTCAATTTGCTGTGTTCCCTCGGTATTCAAGTGACGGGATGGCTTTTATCCAGCATGGTCTTCCCACTGGTTTGCTTGCGTTTCCTGCTAGATATACGCATAGTCCATATGAGATGGTTGCAAAGAATGACTTAATCAATTGCGTCAGTCTCTTGGAAGAATTTATATTGTCGTAGTGATTTGGAGTGTCATTCTTAGCAATTTGGTGGTTTGAGCAGATGTAATATTGGGAGGAGGATAGGATTATGACAACATATGCTGTTGGAGCAATTTTCAATGGTGAAAAAGTGCTTGAAAAGAAATTTGGATGGATTATACGGATTGCTGATAAGACAATAGCAGACATTCAACCACGTTCAGAAAACAAGGAATTAGAAGGGGGTATTGTTGACTTATCAGATTATAGCGTTGTACCAGGTTTGATAGATGCACATATACATGTGGTTATGGATGGAGACCCTAATGAAGATAGGAGAAACCTTAGTTTAGT
>CAJWIA010000203.1 GCA_913040765.1 uncultured Anaerolineales bacterium
TTCAACTGCAAATACTAGTACTACAGACACGGTTTTCAATTTGAATCCCGTTAAGAGCTTTTCTCTTGATTCGGTAGAATTGGCTGGGAACTATGCCTTAAAACTATACTGGAGTGATGGTCACAATAGCGGAATATACGGTTGGGAACATCTTAAAACTATTGATTCATCGACTAATTGATAGTACTTTGTTAGTTTGCATACTCTATCATAAGATGAGATAGCAGTCTTACGCCAAATCCAGTAGCGCCTGCTGGGCCTAGTCTTTTTATCACGCTAGTGCCAGACAGAAATGCCATCGGTGCTATGTCTATGTGAGCCCAGCTGTACCCTTCTGTGAACTCTTGAAGAAATGCTGCAGATGTGCCGATTCCACTATCACGTTTTTCGGTACTATTGCGTAAGTCTGCTACATTACTTGCTCTCATCCAGTCAGTGTATTCTGAGTACAATGGCATGCGCCATATTCGTTCCCCACTGGATTCGCTGGCTGTCAAAAGCTGTTCTGCCAGGCTAGTTTCATTGGTAAATAGTGCTGCAGCACTTCCCTCTCCTAGAGCTATGATGGCTGAGCCTGTGAGAGTAGCGAGGTCAATTACATGCTTTGGGTTGTATTTAGCAGCGTAAACTAGTGCGTCTGCAAGTATTAGGCGACCTTCCGCGTCAGTGTTTACAATTTCAATAGTTTTGCCATTGGATGCACTAACGACGTCTGATGGATGGCTTGCTGTTCCACTAACCATATTTTCTGTTGCAGGAATTAACCCTATTACTGGGTATGGCACTTTCAATTGACCCGCGGCTTGTAAAGCTCCTATTACTGCTGCGCCACCAGCCATATCTGCCTTCATAGTTGACATGCCGGAAGCAGATTTCAGAGAATACCCCCCTGTATCAAATGTAATCGCTTTGCCTACTAGAACTAGCGGCTGAACTTTGTCCAGAAGTTTCTTGTTGTATTCGATCACAATAAACCTAGGTTTTCTGGTGCTACCTCTGCCTACACTGAGAAACGCTCCCATATTTAAATCTTCAATTTCTGGTTCAGTTAGAATACTTACATCAGTGTTGGCATCATCATCTATTTGACTAGCTCGTTCAGCTAGAAATGCTGGAGTACAAACATTTGGTGGTTCGTTTACAAGGTCTCGCGCCAGTTGTACAGCATTGCTGATTATGTTACCTTGTTCTATACCTCTTAGTAAATCCTCTGATTGAATGTCTTCAGGTTCTATGAATGATACTGATTCTATCCTACCAAGTTTGTTTTCACTCTTATATTTGTCAAAAACATATAGAGCGAGCATTGTTCCTTCTGTAGCTGCGCGCACAGCGTCTTTAGCTGAAAGTTTAGATTGTTCAACTCCATGTATGATAGAAGCTATTTTAGATGCTCCCAGTTGTCTAGCACGTATAGCGGCCGCGGCTGCAGCATGTCTAATACAATTTTCATTAAAATCGTTTTCTGGGCCTAACCCAACTAAAATTATTCTATGTGCAGGTATCTGTCCACTAGTGTAAATCTCAGTGACTTCCCTAAGTTTGCCTTTATGGTCGCCTCGGCTTAGTATTTCAGATATTGACCCATTAAGTTCAACATCTGTATCGTGCACTAGTCCATTTGTAGAGTCATCCGACAAGAAACAACTTAATATGACTGTGTCAACATCGATCTCTGCAATCTTATTGCTAATTAAATTGAATTTCATGTTGAACCTCTCCTATTTTTCAGTAATTTGATGCAGACAGTCTGTTTCACGTATTTGCAATTGGATAACTGATTTCGATATCCAGATTTGATAATATTTTCCCTTGTATATCCCACATTATCTTCTGTTCATCAGGAGTCCTGTGATCATAACCAAGCAAGTGCAGCGTGCCATGTACTGTCAGTAGTTGAAGTTCTTCATTTACACTGTGACCTTCTTTATTAGCTGTGCGTACAGCATACTGAGTAGATAATATGATGTCACCCAAGTACTTATTGTTGTCTGTGGCAGGGAAACTGAGCACATCAGTAGGTACATTTACACCTGAGTACTTATTGTTGAGTTCATTCAAGTAAGAATCTATACTCAGTACTATGCATATTTCTGAATCCGGATTGGCAGACCGGTTAGCCAGTGTTTCTTTAGCAGCGTAACATAATTTTGCGCGATTCACTGGGATAGATGCATGAAATTCTGAGCTAGGGTAAATGCGCGTACTAATATAGTATGAGTATGGCACAGTAATTATTTATTGATCAGATGTTTTAGTGTCATTGATCTCGGTCGACTGATCGAGGTCCTCTACAAGAGGTTCTTCAACGCTTGGTTCCGGCGGGTACTTTAATCGGTTATGATAGTATCCTCTTAATGTTGTCACGAACGATTCTCGCACTTTCCCCAAATCCGTCAAAGATAAGTCGCATTCATCCAGTTGTCCGTGTTTCAACCTGCGATTGATAATGAATCTAACTATTTTATCTATTTCTTCCGTTGTTGAAGGGTTGTCAGCTTTAGCTTTAGCTTCGCATCCATCAGCCAGCATTAGTAAAGCTGTTTCCGGACTCTGGGGTTTGGGTCCTGGATATGTGTATTCTGAAATATCAACTTTTTCGTCATTTTCTTCTGCAATCTTGAGTGCATTATCGTATTGATATCTTGTTATTGTGGTGCCATGGTGTTCAAGGATTGCATCACGAATTACTGTGGGCAATCTATGTTTTTTAGCCATGGTGTCTCCATCTGTTACGTGTGATACTATTACATTGCTGCTGAGCTGAGGACCCATATTAGTATGTGGATTTCTGCCTTCCGCTTGGTTTTCAACAAAATATTCCGGATTAGTTGTCTTACCTATGTCATGAAAAAGCGCGCTTACTCTGACTAACATAGTATTTGCACCGATATTTCTGGCAGCCTGTTCTGCAAGATTAGCAACATGCAAGCTATGCTGGTAAGTGCCAGGTGCAGTACGAAGTAGTTGGACTAATAAGGGATGGTTAGGTCGTGACAACTCAACTAGCTGTAAGGATGTGGTAATATCAAACACATATCCTAACAGAAATAAGCCAGTTAATGTGAGAGCACCTGAGATTGCACCATTCGCTATACTTGCTCCAAGTAATGTGCTTAAACCCAGTATGTCAATAGTCGGATCATTGAAGCGGAATGCTATGATGACGGCTGAATTAGCTGCAGCAGTTGCCAAACCAGCTAGGAGAAAACTATTGACTCGTTCCGCTTTACCTAAAGACAATATTGCTACCATTGGTCCAACTAGATGA
>CAJWIA010000204.1 GCA_913040765.1 uncultured Anaerolineales bacterium
CCGCCGTCTACTAGAAATAGTGGCAAGTGATAAAGATGCAACATCTAATAACTTCTATTTCGATGTAGCTACTGTTCACGTATATTTTGATTCTGAGAGCGTCTATCAAATTATTCAGATGCAATCTGACATACTTGTCGAATTTGGACTAGACAAAGCCATTTGGATGAATGAGACCAATGCAGCACCGATGGATGATCCGCTGCACCCTTGGCATGACCCTATTTTACCTGTTACCTTAGAACAGCAAGCTGCTTTTCTGATTCAATCAAGCACACTTGCTTTTGCAGCTGGAGCTGAACGCATTGCAATATACAAGCTATTTGATCATGTTGGTCCAGTCATGGGATTAGAGTCATATGGCCTGATACGAAATGATGGGTCTCTTAGGCCAGCTGCTATTGCCTATCAAGTTCTTGTCGAAAACTTATCTCATTTTCAGAGCGTGAATCATTCAATATGGCCTACACATCATTTTATAACTTTTTTAAGTCCTATGAGACGGATAATTATCGCTTGGGCACGTACAAGTACTGACATTGCAGTTATGGTTGAGCCATTACTTGATAATAAAGGTGCATTTGTGATTGATCAGCATGATAACCGGTTGCCAATTGGTAGTGCAAATGGGAAGTACCAGCTAAGTTTGCCGGGGGGATATTGTGATGATGGAAGGGAATGTTTAGTAGGGGGTGAACCATTACTACTGATTGAGTATCAACAGTGTGATTTAGATCATTTGGTCGCTCAACACGATTGCATGTTATGGGTCTCTAATGGTACGAAATTATTTCCGTAATTTATTGACTCACATTGTAGTGCACTGTATAATAATTTAGGCTAACCTAAATCGGAAGGTGTCTAGATATTATGTTTAGTACTCTTTATGCTTGATCCAATATTGGCACTTGCTTACGCGGGCTTATTGCTATTATTGTCTTTTGTACTGCTTAGGCCAGATGAGGGTTTGTTCTGGCAGTGGCAGCGTCAGCGCCAGTTGACGCATAGGGTATTGAGTGAAGACGCTCTAAAGCATATATACAAAAACGAATTAATTAATAATGTTACTACGCTCGATAGTGTGACAGGCGCTATTGGTATTAGTGGCAATCAAGCTGCTATTTTGTTACATGAAATGGCAAAACATGGTCTGTTGAAGTTAGAAGGTACTGAATTCAAGCTTACAAAACGTGGTCGTGTTTCTGCACTGCATATATTACGCGCACATCGGTTATGGGAACATTATCTTTCTGAACAGACTGGATTTGTAGAATCTGAATGGCATGAAAGAGCTGATCTTCATGAACATAATATGACTTTAGATGATATTGATAGCCTTTCAAATTCGTTAGGAAATCCTACTCATGATCCTCATGGTGACCCAATTCCTACGTCAAGTGGGGATCTTGTATATCATGGTGGTATTCCATTGTCTAGTCAAGAGATTGGTCAACGTTTGCATATTGTGCATTTAGAAGACGAACCGAAGACATTATATTCACAGTTGGTAGCTCTAGGGTTGCATCCAGGTATGGAAATACAGGTACTAGAAATAGGTCAACATTTTGTACGTATTTGGGCTGCAGGTGACGAGCATGTCATAGCACCATTATTGGCTTCCAATATATCAGTGGTACCAGTTTCAGAACCTGATTTAGATGATATGGATGAAAGTGAGCGCCTGTCTAATTTAGATATCGGTCGAAGTTGTCGAGTAATGCGAATATCTAGGCAGTGTAGGGGTTTAGAACGTCGCAGACTGTTAGATTTGGGTGTGCTTCCGGGGACTGTGATTAAGGCTGAAATGCGAAGTCCAAGTGGCGATCCAACAGCATATCGGATACGTGAAGCGCTGATTGGCCTTCGTAAAGAACAAGCAAGTATGATTAGTGTTGTGCCTTTATGAGGCTCATCATGTTATCTTATTTGAGAGAGATAGGGAGGATATGTGAATATAGAACTTAATGCTAATGTTCCTGAAGCATGTGCCGTTTGCCCAGCGCACAACTCTGCGCAATTATTAAAACTTGGCGTGGATATGGAAGATTGGGATTATGTGGTTGCATTAGCCGGCAATCCTAATACTGGGAAAAGTACAGTATTCAACTCATTGACAGGAATGCGACAACATACCGGTAATTGGCCGGGTAAAACGGTAGCTAGAGCAGATGGGGGATATGAGTATCATTCTACACGTTTTAAGATTGTAGATTTGCCTGGCACGTACTCGCTGCTTAGCACTAGTGCTGACGAGGAAATAGCTAGAGATTTTATTTTGTTTGGGCGACCTGATGTTACCGTTGTAGTGGTGGATGCTACACGATTGGAGCGTAATCTAAACTTGGTATTGCAGGTACTTGAGATAACAGATCGTGTGGTTGTGTGCCTTAATCTGATGGATGAAGCACGAAAACATGGTCTAGATATAGATGAGCGTCGTTTAGCACGTGATTTAGGTGTGCCAGTGGTGCCGACAGTAGCGAGATTTCAAGAAGGATTGCCGCAACTACTGCAAGCTATAAGCGATGTAGCTTCGGGAAGTACAGTGTGTATTCCACGTCGTATAGATGATAAATCTAGTGCAGTGAGCGGAGTAGTACAACAACTTACTAGGCAAGTTGAAAGTGTGTTTCCAGATTTGCCTAATCCGCGCTGGGTCGCTCTACGTCTTTTAGATGGTGACACTCGCATAGCAACAGCTTTGGAAACAGGAGAACTAGGATCTTTATCCTAGTACTTGTACAGAGGAAACCTAACTGTGTCTGATAACAAGACAAAAAGATTACTAGAAACTGCTGAAAAGCTTAGATGGGATGTAGGTAGTACGTTTCATGAAGGGGTAGTTGAGTCTATATACGCTGATGCAGCTCATATAGCTGATCGTGCTGTTGATCAAAAGGAAAAAAGCTCGTATTTTGACTTGGACAGAACTATAGACAGACTAGTAACCAGCCGTTTATTTGGTTTTCCTCTAATGGTGCTTATGTTGACAGTAGTTTTCTGGATGACTATATCTGGCGCAAATGTTCCCTCAAGTATGTTAGCCACATTGCTGCTAGACAATTTGTATCCACTGCTTAAAACAGGAGCTAGTACTATTGGCTTGCCTTGGTGGCTTGATGGATTACTGATTGATGGTATTTATTTGGCTATGGGATGGGTGATTAGTGTGATGCTTCCGCCCATGGCAATTTTCTTCCCATTGTTTGCTTTGTTGGAAGACCTTGGTTATCTTCCGCGAGTAGCTTTTAA